>CAZZPD010000085.1:0-5960 GCA_964655885.1 uncultured Candidatus Izemoplasmatales bacterium
AAAACATTGCCTACTTTAATTTTTTTTACGATATCTCTTGTATACATTTTATCACCTATATTTATTATACTATAATGTTAAATCTTTTTTAAAAAAATAATAATTTATATGTTAAAATATAAATGTGAGGTGAGATGAGTGCTAGAGATTAGAGGTATTGGAATTTCAGGGAAAAAAGGGACTGGAACTGCCTATAGATTTAAAAAAGCTCAAAATGAATATCATAAAGTAAAAAAAATAGAAATTGAGGATGAAGAAAAGCGCTATGAAGAAATCATTAGAATAGCAAAAGAACAGATTAATCAACTATATTTAGAAGCATTAAAAGATGATAAAGATTCTGCTTTAATATTTCAATCGCATATATTATTAGCTGATGATGCGGAAATAAAAAAATATGTATATAATCTTTTAAAACAAGGCTATGATTTATTATCTGCATTAATTAGAACAAAAGAAGATATGAAAGCACATTTTCTCAATATGGAATCCGAAATATTTAGATCTAAAGTGTGCGATATCGACGATACGTTTGATCGATTAATTCTAATTGAAGAAGGCAAATCAAATGATTACACATTTCCTAACGAACCATTTATTCTAATTTGTGAGGAAATTATACCTTCAATTATATATCAAGTACCTCAAGAATTTTTAAAAGGAATCATTGTTAAATTTGGTAGTAATTGTTCTCATGGAGCAATACTTGCTAGAATTAGAAATATACCTGTAATAATCAGATTAAAAAACAGAATAGAAAATATAAAAAATAATGATAGAATCCTTATGAACGGAGAATCAGGAACCATATTTATTTTTGATGAATAACCCTCAAATTTTGAGGGTTTTTATTTTTCACACATCCTTATCACAAATAAAGAGTAAACTATTGGTGTAAGAATAAATGAACAATTGTTTACTAATAAATAAGGAGAGAATAATATGAAAAAAATTATTACTCTAATTATTTTTCTTTTACTAATGATTGCATCTTTGTTTTTGATTAGTGAAGTTAGTGTGAACTATAATTTAGAGGATTACTTACCAAAAGAATCAGAGATAACCAAAGGAATAAATCTATATGAAAATGAATTTGGAGAATCAAGTCAAGCTACTGTATCATTTGATGAAACAAGTATAGCCATTGCTTTAGAATTAAAAAATGAAATTTTACAAATTGAAGGAATTAATAAAGTAATATTTGTTGATGATTATTTCAATGAAATTACATACTATATCATTCGTAATGGAATTTCAAATGACCAACAAATTTTACTTGACAATTTACTAAATGGACTTTTAAATCAAGGGTTATCTTATACTGAAGCTTTTATAGCAATGCTTGATTATCTGCCGACTGAAGCAACAGATGAATTATATGAAATTCAAGCTAGTTTCCTTTCAGAAGAAGAAATGCTAATGCATATTGTATTTGCTAACAAACAATCTAATCCAATTACAGAAACTGCATTAAATGAAATAAAAGAACTTCTTGAAAGTGATGGGTATGATTATCATTTTATGGGAAATGCAATCAGTTTTCTATTTACAAAAAATACAATTGAATCAGAAGTTCTATTAATCACATTAATCTGTATACCATTGATTCTATTTATTTTATTGTTTATGAGCAGATCCTACTTTGATATTATTATATTTTCAATTGTAGTAGGGGTTTCTGTAATAATTAATTTGGGAAGTAATGTAATCTTGCCAAATATATCTTTTATTACACAGTCAATGGCGATAGCATTACAGTTAGCGATATCGCTTGATTATGTTATTTTTATGTTGTCAGCCTATCATCAAGCTAAATCTGAAGGCAATGATACAGATAAAGCAATTAATATAGCTAAGAAAAAAACAATGAAACCTATCATTGCTTCTGCTTTAACAACCGCTGTGAGTTTTCTAGCCTTAATATTTATGAGATTTACTATAGGAATTGATATTGGTATTGTATTTGCTAAAGCAATAGTTATCAGTTTAATCTCAACAATAATTCTTCTACCAATATTGATAAAAATGTTTGAAAAGATATTGGATAAAACAACAAAGAAAAGAAAAAATATCTTCAAAGGTAATATATCAAAGAAATTGTATAAATATAGATACTTTTTCTTAGGGTTTCTTTTAGTTGTTTTAGCTGGTTCTATTTTTATGCAAACGAAAACTGACTTTTCTTATGGAGCATCTAGTTTTGCAGGAACAGAAGGATCGAGTTATAATGAAGATTTAAATCATATTACTGATGAATTTGGTAATATGAATCAAGTTGTTATCATAGCTAATAAAGATGATCAAGCAGAACTAAATATATATAATTCTTTGTCTAATATGGAGTCTGTAAGTAATCTTAATTGTGGGATTTATTATAAATCAGTTATTACTAATCCAATGATACTTGATTTAGTTACTTCTTCACTTTATTCTGATGAATATGCTTTAATACAATTTAATTTAAATTCCAGTGTCGAAGGAGAAGAAGCTTTTACTTACTATGAAGCAATTAATCTTTCTATGGAGGAAAGTGGTTTTGATGAGTATTATATACTTGGAGATACAGCTGTAGCTTACAATATAAAAGATACTGTTGAATTTGACTATAAATTAGTAATGGTTATTGCATTAATATCAATTATGATTATTATTTTAATATCATTCAAAAATCTATTATTGCCAATATTATTACCGTTAGTGATTGAAACTTCAGTATTATTTACGATGGCTTTATTATCATTTATTAATAATGAGATTGTATTTCTTGCTAGTTTAATTGTTTCAGCGATTCTTCTTGGAGTAACTATTGACTATGCTATCCTTTTAGGAAAAGGATACACTAACGAAAGGTTAAATTATAGTAAAGAGATTAGCATTCAAAAAGCTATTAAAGGTTCATCGCCATCTATTATAACTTCGGCGTTGCTTTTCTCTGTTTCTGGGTTAACAATTTGTATGGTATCTTCAATTAAAACAATATCACAAATAGGTCTTATTATAGCCGTAGGGGCTATCACGTCTTTACTCTTTGTGCTAATAATTCTACCACAAATATTATTGATATTTGATAAATGGATTTGTAAAAGTGAAGTCAAAATTAAATAGCAAAGTAAAGGTGTGCATATTGTAATTGCACATCTTTTTTAACGGTTAGAGATTTTGATATGAAGCAAATTTAATATATAATAAAGATAAGGGAGGTGAATTTATGAAGACTAAAAGAGAAATTGCATTAGACAGAGCAAAAGTTTTAAAAAGTAGAATTGCAGAATATCTTGAAGCAAAAAAATCCATTCCCAAAGGTTTAGAAAAAGCAGAAGAAATAAATCAAACAAAAGAGCGTATTTTAGGTATTTTAGAGGCTAATGAATCTGATTGGAACGATTGGAAATGGCAACTAAAGAATAGAATATCAACTGTTGAAAAATTAAAGAAGTTTATCAAATTAAATCAAAGAGAAATTGATGATATTCAAGAAGTGTCAAAAGTATATAGATGGGCAATTTCACCTTATTATTTGAGTTTGATTAATATTGAAGACAAAGTTGATCCTATAAGATTACTAGCCATACCAACTATTTTAGAATTGAAAGATAAGAAAACTACCTTAGACCCTATGGGAGAAGAATTTAATAATCCTAGTGGATTAATTACTAGAAGATATCCAGATAGGTTAATTATCAATATTACAAATGAATGTGCAACTTATTGTAGACACTGTCAAAGAAGAAGAAACATTGGTGAAGTTGATAGATCTGCTTCAAAAGAAGCAATAATGGAATCGGTAGAATACATTAAAGCTAATGAAGAAATTAGAGATGTTTTGTTAACTGGAGGAGATCCTTTAACGTTATCAAATAGTTATTTAGAATGGATACTTCAAGAATTAAGAAAAATTCCACATCTTGAAATTATTAGAATTGGTACTAGAACAATCGTTACAATGCCACAAAGAATTACTGATGAATTGTGTTCAATGCTAAAAAAATATCATCCTTTGTATATAAACACACAATTTAATCATCCGATGGAAGTAACTGAGGAAAGCAAATTAGCTTGTGTTAAGTTAAGTGAAGCTGGAATACCTTTAGGGAATCAAGCTGTTCTATTAAATGGCATTAACAACGATAAATATGTAATGAAATGTTTAAACCAAGAATTACTGAAAGTGCGTGTAAGACCTTATTATATTTTCCATGCAAAAAAAGTCAGAGGAACAAAGCATTTTAATACATCTGTAAAAGATGGATTAGAAATCATGGAACATTTAAGAGGTTACACGTCAGGATTAGCCATTCCCACATACATAATCAACGCTCCTATGGGAATGGGGAAAACCCCTATTTTACCTAAATATTTACTTTACGAAGAAGAGGATTTTGTTGTAATTAGAACGTGGGAAAACAAATTAATTAAGTACCCAAACAAGAAAACATTTGATGTAAAAAATGCTTTAAAGAAAAGATATAAATAAGTCTATTAAAAAAATATATAATTAATACTTGAAGTTAGCGCTTACATACACTATAATGGTAGTGACGACATTATTTAATGGAGGATAATTTTGAATAATACAGATTACAAAAACTTGGGATTTGAATGCCGTGAAACTCACGCTAATTACATCTCTTATTTTAAAGATGGTTCATGGGACCAAGGTGCTTTAAAAAAAGATTCATGTTTAACGATATCTGCTTTTTCAACTTGTTTGCATTACGGACAAGAAGCATTTGAAGGACTAAAGGCATATCGAAGAAAAGATGGAAAGATTCAATTATTTAGACCTACTGAAAACGCAAAAAGGCTACAACGATCATGTAAAAGATTATTGATGCCAGAAGTTTCTATAGAAAAATTTATAGACGCATGTGAACAAGTGGTTAAAGCAAACGAAGATTTAGTCCCTCCTTATGGTACTGGAGCTACATTATATTTGAGACCTTTTATCATAGGTGTTGGAGATAATTTAGGTGTTAGACCTGCAAAAGAATACATTTTTAATGTTATTTGTTCACCAGTTGGAAGTTATTTCAAAGGCGGATTAGCACCAAATAAATTTATGATTACCACAAATGATAGAGCAGCACCAAATGGTACTGGTAGTTATAAAGTTGGCGGAAATTACGCAGCTAGTTTGTGGAGTCATCATATTGCAAAACAAAATGGATATGCTGATTGTATTTATTTAGATCCATTAACACATACAAAAATTGATGAAGTAGGCGCAGCTAATTTCTTTGGAATTACAAAAGACAATAAATTTATAACACCAAAATCAACTTCTATTCTTGAAAGTATAACTAGAAGAAGCTTAATGCATCTAGCTGAAAAAGAATTAGGAATGGAAGTTATTGAAGGTGAGGTATTCGTAGATAAGCTAGATATGTTTATAGAAGCTGGAGCTTGTGGTACTGCAGCTGTTATATCGCCAATAGGAAGAATTGATTATGAAGATAAAAAATATACTTTCTATAGTGAAACAGAAGTAGGGCCTGTAACTAGAAAATTATATAATATGTTAACAGGCATTCAATATGGAGATATAACGGGACCAGAAGGTTGGGTTCATTTAATTAAGTAAATTAAAACTAGGAATTTCCTAGTTTTTTTATTATAAATAATAAAAAGTTATTGATAAAAAGGTACCATACATATAAACTTTTATATGTTTTTGTGTCAAAAAATTTTAGATTTAGGTTATATAACCAATATAGTTAAGAAAAAGACAAAAAACCTTAAAATTATGCTTGCAATGAAAGCACTTTCATTGTATAATCATAAATGTGATTTAGATATAATAAAGAAAAGGAATATTTGGAACTATCAAAATAGTATAAATCTTTATTGTTAGTCCTTTTTTTATGCAAAAAAATTATAAGCGATTGTAAACAATCGATTAAATATTAAAAAAAGTTAGAGAGGCGAGCAAATTGTTTAATAGTGAATACTTAAATGAGTTG
>CAZZPD010000086.1:0-5945 GCA_964655885.1 uncultured Candidatus Izemoplasmatales bacterium
ATGTGGTATTGCTCTATGTAAGTTATATAAAACTTTTCCTTTATGGAACAATTCAGTATATGGTGTATTTACATATTTAGCTGGATTATCGTTGTCTCCAAAAACTCTTCCACTAAAAGCTATCACTCTTCCAGATTCATCTTGGATAGGAATCATGATTCTATTTCTAAATAAATCATAATAAATACCTGATTCACTCTTATTGATTAACCCAACATTTAATAAGTCTAACGGTTGGTATTCAGATTTTAATTGATCGAATAATCCAGAGAATTTATCAGAAGCAAAGCCTAATTTAAATTCTTCGATTAAAGAGTTATCAAAACCTCTTTTGTGAAGATATGCTAATGCTTGGCTTCCAAGATCCATATTTAACAGATTTAATGTGTAGTAATTTAAAGCTAGCTCATTTGCTTTATATAAATTCTTTGATGTGTTTTGCATACTATAAGTTTCATCTAATTCAATTGGGATATGATACTTATCTGCAAGATATTTTAATGATTCAACGAAAGATAAATGTTTATACTTTTGAATAAAAGTAATTGCATTTCCCTTTTCACCGCATCCAAAACAATTAAATATCTGTCTTTCTTTTGACACGAAAAAAGAAGGTGTTTTTTCATTGTGGAATGGGCAAAGACCTTTCATGTTTTTGCCAGCTCTTTGTAGTGGCACAAATTCAGAAACAACATCCACAATATCAGCCGTATTTTTAATTAAATCTATTGTATTTTGGCTGATTTTTGCCATATGTTCACCTTCTTCTATTTTTTATTTTTTAAATTCTAATCTAAGATATTCGTTTAATTTAGAAAGATTTACTCTGACTTGATCCATTGTATCTCTTTCTCTTACTGTTACTGTATTGTCTTCTAAAGTAATCTGATCAATTGTTACACAATATGGTGTTCCGATTGCATCAGCTCTTCTATATCTTCTACCGATATTACCTGAATCATCATAGGTAACTTCAAAGTCTTGAATTAGTTGTTTATAAACATCCATTGCTTTTTCACTTTGATATTTTTTTACAAGTGGTAATACGGTTATTTTAATTGGAGCTAATTCTTTAGATATTTTAAGAAGTGTTCTAGTTTCTTTTTCATTGATTTGTTCTTCTTCTAGCGCATCTAGTAAAACTGCAAATAGTAATCTTTCAACACCTAGTGATGGTTCAATTACGTAAGGTAAATATGATTTATTCGTTGCTGGATCTAAATATTCTAAATTAACTCCAGAATACTCTTGATGTCTCTTTAAATCATAGTCAGTTCTAGAAGCAACTCCCCATAACTCATCAAATCCCCATGGGTATCTGTATAAGATATCCGTTGTAGCATTTGAATAGAATGATAATTTTTCTTTTGGATGATCATAAAATTTAACATTTTCTGATTTTAATCCTACGTTATCTTTTAAGAAACTCAATGCATAGTTTTTCCAATAATCAAACCATTTGATTTCAGTTCCAGGTTCGCAGAAAAATTCTAATTCCATTTGTTCGAATTCTCTTGTGCGGAAAATAAAGTTTCCAGGTGTAATTTCATTTCTAAATGCTTTCCCTACTTGACCGATTCCAAAAGGCACTTTCATTCTTGATGTTCTTTGAATATTTTTAAAATTCAAGAAAATACCCTGTGCTGTTTCAGGTCTCAAATAGATATCATTAGTTGATTCAGTCGTTACACCTTGTTGAGTCTTAAACATTAAATTAAATTCTCTAATTGGTGTGTAATCAAATCCACCACAATTAGGACATTTAATTTTATGTTCGATGATGTAATCATACATCTCTTGATAATCCCAACCATCTGCATCTACTTCACCTTTTGTAGCGCTTGAAATTAAATTATCTGCACGATGTCTAGCTTTACATGATTTACAATCCATTAACGGATCCTTAAACCCACTTACATGCCCTGTAGCTTCCCAAGTCTTTGGATTTAGAAGGATTGATGAATCAAGCCCTACATTATTTGGATTCTTCGATACAAATACTTCCCACCAAAGTTTCTTAATGTTGTTTTTTAAAGCAACACCTAATGGTCCGTAATCCCATGTATTAGCTAATCCACCATAAATTTCAGACCCTTGATATATAAAACCATAACGCTTAGCATAAGCGTTTATTTGTTCAATTGTGTATTTCAAATTTTATCATCCTCTCGTTTTTTTATGCATACTACACCAGTATAATTATAGTGAGATACAGTCTAATTGTCAAGTTCTGGAAATATAATACATTATATTTCAAGAAAAAAGAACTTATTAATATCCAATAAGTCCTATAAGTATTTTCCTAGAATTGCTCTTAAAATTTAAGTGGTATTCATAATATTTATCTAAAATTAATCGAATTTCTTTTAAATATATTCGATTGATGTTTAGATTGCTAGGTTTATTTAAATCATAGTAATATAATTTTTTCATTTCTAATAATCCTAAGGTTGAAATACTAGATTTTTTAACCATATGATTAGGACAACACATGCCTCCAGCTTCTACAGAAAAGGTTAAATTTTCAGTAGAATCACAACTAACACAGTGATTAAATAACGGATTTATACCTAAAAGATATAATAGCTTTAATTCAATCATATTTAAGTAAGGAATATAGTTATCAGTTTCTTCAACTATATTAAATATTTTTACTAGAAAATCATATAATTTTTTATGATTGTGTTCATGAGTAGAAAAATAATAAATAATTTCTAAAATGTGAGTCATATATGTGTATTTTTCTAAGTCATTTGATGTTTTACGATAATCATTAATAATATCTGCATCTCTTAACACTTTTAGCTCTTTGCCTGACACTTGTAAAGATACTAGATTTAGCGGTTTTGTTAAAGATAAATATGGGCTCTTCATTTTATTACTGCCATGGATTAACACACTAACTAATCCATGATTTGTATATAAATATATGATTTTTGAACTCTCTTTATAGTCTATTTTTTTTAAGATAATTCCTTCAATTTTTTCCATGAAAGCTACTCATTTTGATCTGGTTTATATCCATAATTTTTTAAGTAATATTCGCGATTACGCCAATCCGCTTCTACTTTTACAAATAGTTCTAAATAGACTTGTTTTCTTAAGAGTTCTTCAATATCACGTCTAGCATTAGATCCAATCGTTTTTAGCATGTTTCCTGCTTTACCAATAATAATTCCTTTTTGAGATTTTCTTTCAACGACAATCGTTGCCATGATATTAACAATTTTTTTCTTTTCTTTAAATTGTTCTATATAAACCATGACTGAATGCGGTACTTCTTCATGTGTTACTTCAAGAATTTTTTCACGAATAAACTCTTGAATTAAAAATGTTTCAGGTCTGTCAGAAATTTCTCCTTCAGGATAAAATTTTGGCCCTTCTACAAGAATAGCTTTTATATCATCAATTAGTTTATCAACGTTGTCGCCTCTTAGAGCGCTTATTGCAAATACACCTTTAAATTCAAATGCTTTTTTATAACTATCAATCGCCACTCTTAAGCGGTCAACATCTTTAATTGTATCAACTTTATTTACGATTAAAAATACAGGTGTTTTTATCGATTCTAATTGTTTTAAAATCCCTAGATTATAGTCTAAAACATCATCGTATGCATTAATTAAGAAAAGAACCAAATCCACTGATTTAGCTGTTGATAAGGCTGCACTTGACATGTATTTTCCAAGTTTGGTTTTTGCTTTATGAATTCCTGGCGTATCCATAAAAATCACTTGAGAATTGTCATCATTATAAATACCAGAAAAAACATTTCTGGTAGTTTGAGGTTTATTAGATACGATTGCTATTTTTTGTCTTAGTATTTTATTCAGTAAGGTTGATTTTCCTACATTAGGTTCACCAATGATTGTAACAAAACCAGATTTGAACATTATAAATCCTTTTCAGTAAATCCAAATGGTAATAAGTCTTTATTTTTAACTTCTTTGAATTCACCTTTACTATTAGCAAATATTACATCAGCTTCTTCTTCCATTAACTCACGCATTACTTGACGACAAGCTCCACAAGGAGATACAAAATAATCTTTATCAGTATAAACCATGATTCTTTTAATGTCTTCTTTTCTTACACCATTTGAATAAGCAGCGAATAATGCACTTCTTTCAGCGCAGTTCGCTAATCCATATGCAGCATTTTCAACATTTACTCCTTTATAGATTTCACCATTTTTAAGTTCCAAAACCGCTGAAACTCTAAATTTTGAGTAAGGAACATAAGCATTTTTAATATTTTCTTGTGCTAATTTTAGTAAATCTTTCATAAACTACCTCTTTATTTTAACGTCTTTCATAATAAGTTTTTGTTTTTTAGTCATTATTTTTTCATCTTCATCTAAAATATGATCATATCCTAAACAATGTAGAAAACCGTGTACTGCTATATAAGCTAATTCATATTCAAATGAATGCCCTAAATCTTTTGCTTGTTCTCTGATTTTGTCAATTGAGATAAAAACATCTCCGATTTCATATAAATCCGAGTCGTTTTCAAAGCTTAATACATCTGTAGGCTTATCAATATCTCTATAAGTTTTATTTAATTCATGAATTGCTTCATCATCCATTAAGATAACAGAGATAATGATTGGTTCAATTAAGTTTAAATCTTTATAAGCTTTTTTATACATATATTTAATTATTTTTTTATATGATTTATTCTTATCATATTGATTAATATAATTAAGTTTTATCATTCTCAAACCTCTTAATGATTGTTTGTACTAATGGATGCCTAACAACATCTATATCCTCAAAATACATGATTTTAACTGAGTTTATATCTTTTAATATTTCTGAAGCTTTTACTAATCCAGATACCATTCTTTTTGGTAAATCACTTTGAGTAATATCGCCAGTCACAATCATTTTTGAACCAAATCCAAGTCTAGTTAAAAATAATTTCATTTGATTGATGGTTGTGTTTTGTGCCTCATCTAAGATAACTACTGCATTATCTAAAGTTCTCCCTCTCATATAGGCAAGTGGAGCGATTTCTATAATCCCTTTTTCGATATATTCTGTACTTTGTTTAACCCCAAGTATTTCATACATAGCATCATACAGAGGACGTAAGTATGGATCAACTTTTTCTTTTAAATCTCCGGGTAAGAACCCTAATGATTCTCCTGCTTCTACAGCTGGTCTAGTAAGAATGATTCTTTTTACTGTATTATTCTTTAGTTTCTTTAGAGCTATTAGCATCGCTAAATAAGTCTTACCTGTTCCAGCAGGACCAATACCAAAGATTAACGAATGATTTTCAATCGCTTCAACATATTTCTTTTGGTTTAAAGTTTTAGGATAGATTGGCTTTCCTGAGAAAGTTTTTATGATTTCCTTACGCTTAATAAATACAGATAGTATCTCTTCCTCACTTGAATCATTGATTAATTGATTTATATAGATAATATCTCGTTCACCAAAAGTAATATTATTTCTAATCAATTTTATTAGGATACTAAATACTTTACTAAGTTTTTCAATTACAACTTCATCAGTAGTGTCAACGACAATATCCTTGCTGTTGGAGAATATTTCAACATTATACAGGTTTTTTAGTAATTTTAGATTCTTATCGTTAGAACCAAAAAGTTCTATTAACTCGTTTAGATTATCTAAATCGTTATCAAGTTTAATAATATTAGTCACTTAAATCAATCACTCCCTTTGATAATATTATACCATAAAGTTATTTTATAAAAATATCATAATTAATTAAAAGAAAAAATAATGACAATCCATTAAGAATTGTCATTTTTTGTTTGTAAAATTATTACTTACCAGTCTTTTTTTGGCGAGCTTTTAACTTTCTTTGAACACTTGGTTTTTCGTAATATTCTTTTTTACGGGCTTGGGCTAATGTGCCTGAACGTGATACATCGCGTTTAAAACGACGAAGAGCATCTTCGATTGATTCATTTT
>CAZZPD010000087.1:0-5926 GCA_964655885.1 uncultured Candidatus Izemoplasmatales bacterium
CAATAGATAACGAGTTAGAGATAAAAAGATTGCTAGCAGAGACTGAACAAGCAAAAATAATAATTCAACGATATGATGAATCACCAATGACGGGAGTTCTAAATATTAAAGAAGCAATTAAAAAGGCTGAGATTGGTTCGGTTCTATCAATAGAAGAGTTAATTAGAGTAGTTAGTCACCAAGAAGCAATTAGCCGAAATTTAAACTTTATTAAGAAAGTACATCAGTTAGAAATTCCTAGTAATTTTATAGATGATTATTATGAAAGACTAGTTAGTTTACCAAAATTAAAACAAGCAATTGAAAATGTTATAGATCCAAAAGGTGAAATATATGATAATGCATCTTCAAAATTAAGCAGTATTCGTAAAAAGATTGGAATTACAGAAGAAAGAATAGATTCAAAAATGGCATCACTATTGCAGAGCGAATCAAATAAATTAACAGACTCTTTGATAACTATTCGTAATAATAGATTAGTTTTACCTGTAAAAGCTGAACATAAAAATAGTTTCAATGGTGTTTTCCACGATTCATCTAGTAGTGGAGAAACAGTTTTTATGGAACCTATGAGTTGTTTCATTCTTAATAATGAGTTGCAGGGTTTGTTTATTCAAGAAGCGAAAGAAATTGACAGGATACTAAGTGAACTTACTGAGACAGTAGGTCTTGAAGTAATCCCACTTAGAGAGAATTTGTCAATATTGACATATTTAGATATTTTATTCGCAAAAGCAAAATATGCAATTAGTTTAAACTGTAATTTACCTGAGATAACTAAATCGACAATTAGTTTGTTAAATGCTAGACATCCGCTTATCTCTCAAAAAGAAGTTGTTGGAAATAATATTAGTTTTCGTGATTATCGTCATATTATTATTACTGGACCTAATACTGGTGGAAAAACTGTAGCTTTAAAAACTTTAGGTTTATTATCATTAATGGTTCAAGCAGGAATTTTAATTCCAGTTGATGAAAAATCAAAAACAATAATTTTTTCAGGTATATACGCTGATATTGGTGATGAACAATCAATTGAGCAATCACTTTCAACATTCTCATCACATATTTCAAAAATAATTTACATAATTGAAAAAGCCGGTGAAAAATCCTTGGTTTTATTAGACGAGATTGGTTCTGGAACAGATCCAAAAGAGGGAGCTTCTCTAGCGATAAGCATAATAAATTATTTGCGAAATAAAAAATTGTACGCAATGATAACTACACATTATCCTGAGCTAAAGACTTATGCTTTTGATTTGGATGATACAATTAATGCATCGGTTGAGTTTGATATTGAGACCTTAAGGCCTACTTTTAAACTAAAAATAGGAGTTCCAGGGACATCTAACGCTTTACAAATTGCAAGAAGACTAGGATTAAAAGAAGAGATAATAAAAGCAGCTGAAGCTGTTTCTATTTCATTTGATACAGATATTTCGCACCTAATCAAGAAACTCGAGAAACAAAGTCTTGAATTAGACCAAGAAGTAGAGAACTATCATAAACAAATGACAAGTTTAAAAAACAAAGAAAATCAAATTGATAATTTATATAGAGAAGAGAAAATTAAACAGAATAAACTGCTCGAAGAACTTGAAAAAGAAAAACGCAGTGAAATGAAGGAACTAGAAGAACACGCTAACAAAGTAATTTCTGAATTAGACGAGTTAAAGAAATCAGCAGAATTTAAAGAACATGAGCTTGCTAGATTAAAACATGATGCAAAATCGATTAATGTAGAAAATACACAATATCTAAAAACTCAGAATCATGAAATATCTCTAGGGGATAGAGTTTTACTTATCCCTTATCAGAGGCAGGGAGTTGTAAATAAAAAGCTTGCTGATGATAAATATGAAATTCTAATGGGTTCTTTATCGGTTACTTTAAGCGAAGAAGATATAGAATTTGTAGGCAAGTCTAAAGTAGAGAAACCTAAAAGTTCTGGGACAGTCACAAAAACAAGTACAGTAAAAGTTGAATTAGATATGCGAGGTATGAGATATCAAGAAGCTATAGATGAAATTGATAAATTCGTTGATACATGTCTTATTAACAATCTGGAATTTGCTTATATTATTCACGGTTATGGTACAGGAGCATTAAAAAAAGCTGTTTCAGAATATATTAGTGGCTCACAAGCTATTAAATCATCTCGTCCTGGAGGTCAGAACGAAGGTGGAAAAGGAGTAACAGTTATCTATTTTAAGTAGGAGAGAGAAAAATGAGAAAAATATTGTTTTTCTATGCAAGTTATTGTGGTAAATGTAAAGCAATAGAAAGACGTTTAAAACGACTTGAACATGAAAGTCTATTAAAAATAACATATGAGATGTATAATATAGATATAGACAGAAAAATATTTATTAAGTATAAAGTGGATGGTGTACCAACATTAGTGCTTCTAGAAGATGATCATGAAATAAATAGAATTGTTGGTTCAGCATACAGAGAAGATTTAATAGAGTTTATAAGATAGGAAGATGATTCATAAATGGATGGCATTGTTATTATAAATAAACCAAAAAACTACACATCACACGATATAGTTAATATCGCGAGAAAATCATTAAACACAAAAAGGATAGGACATATCGGAACATTAGATCCGAATGCAACTGGAGTCCTTGTTTTGTGTGTGAATAGAGCAACAAAGCTTGTGAAATATTTTGAAAATCATTCTAAAAAATATTTAGCCACTATTAGGCTTGGAATCCAAACTAATACAGATGACATAACTGGCAAAGTTACCGATCAGAGTGATGTAAATGATATCAATATTGAGATTGTTAAAGAAAAACTATCTCAATTTATTGGTAAACAGCAACAAATCCCTCCTAACTTTTCTGCAGTTAAAGTAAATGGAAAAAAACTATATGAATTAGCTAGAAGAGATTTAAGAATTCCAGATATCAAGCCAAGAGATGTTGAAATCTATGATATATCTGATGTTAAGGAAATTCAAAAAAATGAGTACTTTGATTTCCAAGCTAATATATCTGTTTCAAAAGGCACTTATATAAGGAGTTTAGCTAGAGATTTAGGTATATTATTAAATAACTATGGAACACTTCTTGAATTAGAAAGAACTGAAATAGATAATTTTAAAATTGATGACGCTATTGATTTGAAAACTCTTGAATCAGGAGATTTTGAATTAAAAAATCCATTTGATTATTTGAATATTCCTAAAGTGGTTATTGATGTTCAACATGAACATTTTGTCAGAAACGGAAGGTTTGTTGATACTGATGTTATTAAAGAAAAAGGTGAAGTTGTGATTTATAATCATAAGAATGAGCCTTTAGCAATATATTATTATGATGAGCAGAAAAATCAAATGAGAATGTCGGTGAAATGGTGTTGAGAATTAAATATTTAGAATACAATGATTTTATTACAGAAAGAAACTTAGTCATTAGCTTAGGCTACTTTGACGGAATGCATATTGCTCATATTGATTTAATTAAAAAAGCCGCTGAACTAGCTAAAGAAAAAGGCTTGTCTTTAGCGGTTTTTACTTTTTCAATGAATATAAAGTCATACCTTAATCAAGATCGTCATAGATGTTTAACTACCGAGAAAGACAAGGCTGAGATTTGTAAAAAATTGGGTGTTGACTATTTATATGTAATGAAAGTTAGCCAGCATCTGATACATATGGAAGCTAATGAATTTATAAACAGATTTTTAGAATCATCAAATACAGTTGTTGTAGGTTAT
This sequence comes from uncultured Candidatus Izemoplasmatales bacterium, assembly GCA_964655885.1. Lineage (GTDB taxonomy): Bacteria > Bacillota_I > Bacilli_A > Izemoplasmatales > Hujiaoplasmataceae > 4572-104. Next base: position 3,727 of record CAZZPD010000087.1, read on the forward strand.
GATTTTAGATTTGGATATAAAGGTGAAGGTGATCGTAACTTATTAAGGAAATCTAAATTATTTGACACAATAGTTATTCCCGAGATGAAATATCTTGATTTAAAAGTTGGTACAACTAGAATAAAAGCTAATCTATTAAACGGTAATTTAGAGATAGCTAATCATTTATTAGGTAGATATTATTCTATTAAAGGTAGGATTGTATCTGGAAGAGGTATCGGAAGAAGACTGGGATATCCGACCGCAAACATGGACTACATGCCTTACTTTTTACCTGTATCCGGAGTGTACTATACAAACGTTATATTTGATGGGATAAAATATCATGGAGTAACCAATGTAGGGAATAAACCAACTTATTTTCAGCTACCATTAACTGTTGAAACATATGTTTTTGACAATAATAGAAGTTTGTATAATGAAGACATTGAATTACAATTTATTGAATATATTAGGCCAGAATTAAAGTTTTCTAACGAAGTAGAGTTATCAAATCAAATTTTTGAGGATATAGCTTATGTAAACAAAATAATTGAGGAGAAAAAATATGAAAAAAATTAGTAAACCTTTTTGGATTTTCATAGGGATTTCAGCTTTGTTTTTTATCATTTTAATTATTATTAGTTCCGTATTGCAACTAGGAGAAAGACTTAGAACAATACATGTATATCTTGAATGGGGATTTTATGGATTATCTACGATATTATTTACTATTCTAATAATTAGACCGCTAATGATTGTAATATTTTCTCCTACATTCTCGATAGATAATTTATTTACTGAAGAAGAAAGTGCTAGAAAAAATTACTCTATGTATAAAAAAGTTACTAAAAATCTGATTAATGAAAATTATTTATCTGATGAAGAGAAGCAGATATTAAAGGATAATTTGAATAATCCAGTTGAATTGAAAATTGCTTTATCAAAGATATTTGACTCTACAATTAAAAAAGAGTTAAATAAAATCATTGTGTCTCATGCCGAATCTGTATTTATGACAACTGCAATTAGTCAAAATGGTAGATTAGACGCTATTGCTGTATTAACAATTAATCTTAAGCTTATTAAAGAACTAGTTGTTAAATGCGGTTTCAGACCTAGTTATGCTGCTTTAGGTAAACTATCATTTAATGTATTAACCTCTGCGATAATAGCTGAGAGTTTAGAAGATATGAAGTTCTCAGAGTTATTTCCTCAGTCAACCTTAAACGCTCTAGCTGAAATGCCAATAATTAAAACTGTTACTGGCTCGCTTGCTCAAGGAGCTGGAAATGCACTTCTTTCTTTAAGAGTTGGAATTGTTTGTAGAAATTACTTATTTATGAATTTAAAAGGATTGAATCGAAGAGAAATAAGGAAGATGGCATTTGCAGAAGCAATGGTATTATTTCCTAGAGTAATTGGCGAATCAATAAAAAAGATTCCTAAAAGATTTAAAGAGATTTTTTCAAATATATTTTAGTAAGTAAAAAGATTGATTTTATCAGTCTTTTTTGTTATAATCTCTAAGGTGAGAAAACGGAGGAAATATAATGATAATTGATAAAATTAGTGGTTCAAAAGTACATTTTGAAGTCACGATTACAAAAGAACAATTCGAACACGGCTTAGACCATGCTTTCGCTGTCAAAAATGGAGAAGTTGAAATCAAAGGTTTCCGTAAAGGAAAAGCCCCAAGAAATGTTTATGAATCAACATACGGAGTAGAGTCACTTTATGATGAAGCTATCCAACATGTATTGCAGGAAACTTATTATAATGTAATAGTTGAAAATAATTTAGAAGTTGTTGCTCAACCAAATATTGATTTAGATCCAGCAAAAATTAAAAGAGGTGAAGATTTCACTTATACTGTTACTGTAGCTGTGAAACCAGATGTGAAACTTGGAGAGTATTTAGGAATTGAAGTAACTGTTATACCTGCAGAAGCTAGCGATTTTGAAATCGAACAAGAAGTAAACAAAAAATTAGATCAACATGCTGAAATGATTTTAAAAGAAGAAGGAACATTAGAAAATGGAGATACTGCTGTTTTTGATTTCTCAGGTTCAGTAGATGGTGAGAAGTTTGAAGGCGGTACTGCAGAAAATCATGAATTATTAATTGGTTCAGGACAATTTATACCTGGATTTGAAGAACAAATGCTTGGTATGAAATCTGAAGAAGAAAAAGATATAGTAGTAACATTCCCAGAAGAATA
>CAZZPD010000088.1:0-5919 GCA_964655885.1 uncultured Candidatus Izemoplasmatales bacterium
AGGATATATCAGTCACAAACTTATACAAATAACTAGTTAAAGATAAAGCATACTTTAATAATGGTGGTGGTATAACCTTATCAGGAGGAGAAGTATTACTCCAATCTAAAGAAGTTTTAGAATTATTAAAACTTCTTAAGAAGGATAACATTCATATTGCAATTGATACATCTGGATATATAGACTTTAAACAGATAGAATTAATACTTGATTATGTAGATCTATTTTTATATGATTTAAAAATAGATTCTACTGAAGCACATATGAAATTCTGTCATACACCAAATGAGTTAATTAAAGAAAACTTAATCAAACTAAATAAACAATCAAAGGATATCTGGATAAGAACACCAATCATTCCAGACGCTACCGATTCAATAAACAATATTGAAATGATTGCTAAGTTCCTACTAGACAATCATATCAACTTCAACAGATGGGAATTATGTGCTTTTAATAACCTGTGTAAAGATAAGTATTTAAGGTTAGGAATTAATTGGGCATATAACGATGCACTACTCATAACAAAGGAAAAACATAATCAATTATTAAAACATGCACAAACAATATTAAAAGGTAAACCAATTTACGCTACAGGAGCTACCAGATTGGAGAAAATCAATGAATAAAGTATTATCTAAAGAAATGATTTTAGAATTTGAAAAGACAATTAAAATAGGGTTAGTTGCGACAATTGATGAAACTTCTAAACCTCATATAACTGTACTATCAACATTAATGGGTAAAGGTAAAGATGAAATGTTGATAGGTAAGTTCGTAGAAGGACTAAGTAAAAAGTTTATACTAGATAGACCAAAAACAGGATTTTTAATTATGAATACTGACAAAGAATTTTGGCATGGAACGATGAATTATGATTACTTCTTAAAAGAAGGAGAAGACTATATTAAATATAATAATCAACCCCTTTATCGATATAATTCATATTTTGGTATAAACACAGTATATTACTTTAAATTAAATGAAATAAGTGATAAACATCATTTGCCAATGGCAAATATTATTTATAACTCAATTCTTACCAAGTTATTTAAAGGAAAACATAAAGATAAAACCAATAAACAAGTGATGAATCATTGGACTAAAAAATTTACAGCTAAACTTGATACACTGACATTTATCTCTTATATAAATGATGATGGTTATCCTGTAATTGTTCCAGTAATTCAAGCTCAATCAGAATCAAACTCAAGAATTGTCTTTAGAAACAAACCATATAAAGAAGCACTACTTAAAATAAAGAAAAATCAAGATATAGCAATCCTAGCATTTAGTATGACGATGGAAACAGTTTTACTAAAAGGAACGTTTAGCGGATTCGATAAACTAGGATTAGGATATCTTGATATAAAACAAGTATATAATGCAATGCCTCCAGTTCATGGGTATATCTATCAGGAGAATGAAACCAATGTCTAAACCAAATAATAAAACATTAGAAGTTGTTAAAGACATTCAAAGAAAGATTATAAACAAAGAACTAAACCCTAAAGATAGATTATTACCATTAAGAGAATTAGCATTAGAATATAATACCAGTAGATCTGTTATAAACTCTGCGATTCATATACTATCAACAAAAGGGTATCTAAATGTAAATCCAAGACATTATGTTGAAGTAAATGATTATCTATATACTGGAACGCTAGATATAGTTAAAGATATTTATTTTGAATCTATAGGAGCATTAAAAACAAAAACAATAAAAGAAGTCCTAGATATAAGATTGTTTGCTGAAACGGATGCAATTAGACAAATTATTGATCATGATTTACCAATAAATAACTTACAAGAAATTCTTGAAGAAGAAAAAGCTTTAATCAATCATCCAATCGAGGATATTGATCAAATTATTAATTTAGACTGTAAGTTTCATGAAACTTTAGTTAAAGTATCAGAACATTCAGTATTATTGTTGTTATACATGTCATTTAAAGAAATAGAAGTAGATTTAGTTAAAGAATTTTATAACTCAAAAGAAATGTTTAATACTGTTATAAAATCTCATGAAAAACTAGTAACCTATTTAAACCAAAAAGACAAACAAAAAGCGATTGAATTATGGACAGAATTACTTAAACAAGGGGAAACTATTGTTTTAAGAGATTAATAAAGAATTATATAAAGCACACATTTTAATGAAATGATAAGAGATGTTAGTAGACATAAAAAGTACAGAATTGTACTTTATGTTATACTAGCATCTTTTTCTTTAATAGCAAAAAAATATAATATTAGCAAAAATATTGCTAAAAAAATAAAAATATGATAAAATCTTTGTATAGGAGGTGCTAAATATGAAAGGAGACAGTTATTTAGATTTTCTAAAAAACTATTTTGATATTTATAGATCCAAAGAAAAAGATGATTATTTTGAATCACTTTTAAGCTATAGAATTAAAACTTCGTTTTTATTCTCATACGTTGAAATTAACGGATTACCTTTTGTTATTGCAGAAATAAAAAACAATAGTTTTAGTGTAAGTGAATTTAATTATGTTAGAAAATTAATTCAAAATAACAGTAAGAATCATGTTCTATTCTACTTTGATAAACTGATAAAACAAAACGTAATGTCTCTAACAAAATACGGGTTAGGGTATATTATTGGTACAAATCAATTCTTTATACCTGAATTATCTATCTTAATTAATGAATTACATAGTATTAAACCGCTAAAAAGAATTGATTCTTTATCTTTAGGGACTCAAAACATCTTGTTTAAAATATTATCACTAAAGAGAGTTGAGGTATTAGTAAAAGAACTAAATGATATAATAACTGAACCAGAATATGAAGTATACAGAGCAATTAAGGAACTTGAAAATAAAGAGATTATACAAATAAAGAAATATAGCAATCATAGAGTAGTTATTTTATATGATAAAAAATCCATTTGGGAAAAAGCAAAACCTCTATTGAAATCACCAATAATTGAGGAATTATATGTTGATGAATCATCTTTATTTAATCAAATGGATTTATTTGATTTAATACCTTCTGGACAGTACGCTTTATCTCAAAGAGGTATGATTGTATATGATGAGAAAATATATGCAATTGAAAATAAGAAGTACAAAGGAATTAAACATATATTAAAACAATCATTTGAAGAACATAAAGGAGCTATTAAACTACAAGTATGGAAATCTAGAATTATAAGAGATAAAAACAATGAAATGAATTTATTTGCATTGTATTTATCTCTAATAGATAATTATGATGAAAGAGTTAAAAATGATTATGAAAATCTAATTTCAAAATACTGGAGGTAAATAAGTGATACATGGACTAGAGCATTTTAAGAACTACTTTAAGGATGATATTAATAAGTTTGTATTGATAGGTGGAGCAGCTACTATCTTATCATTAGAAGCAGTAGGTCTAAGAAGGAGTAAAGGGACAAAAGATTTAGATTTAGTGTTCATAGTTGAACTATTAGATGAAGTGTTTATCTCTAAGTTTATAGAATACATTAAACTTGGTGGTTATATCACGAAACAAGCAAATGGAAAATCACAGTTTTATCGATTCGAGAAGCCAAATAATGATGATTTCCCAAAAATGATAGAAATACTATCTAGAGTACCTGAGAAGTTTAAAGATTTAGAATTTAAGAACGCTACTAAACTAACAACTGAAGAAGAAATTTCAAGTTTATCAGCTTTAATACTTGATGATAGGTATTATGATTTTATCAAGCATCACTGCGAGAATCAAGATGGTATATTTATAGCTAAACAAGAATGTTTGATTTTATTAAAAATAAGAGCATATAATGATTTAAAACTTAAGAAAGAACAAAAAGACTCAAAAGTAAATTCCGTTGATGTTAGTAAACATAAAAATGATGTATTTAGACTAGCTCAAAATCTAACAGGCAATGAGAACATTGAGTGTTCGTCCTTTATGAAAAAAGATATTGAATTGTTTAAAAAAAATATTGAAACAGATATAGTAGATATGAAGCAATTAAAAATACCCGGAAAAGCAAATGATATTCTAAGTCTAATAATTAAGGCGTTCAATGTAAAAGATTAAAAGAGGAAATTTCTTCCTCTTTTATTATATATTAAAAACAGTTAACCTTGGTGTTAGTATAGCTTGTAAACAGGTAAAGTAGTACTTAATAATATTGATAGAAAATATTTGATAGTGTTTTAAAATTTTATGAAGAGTTTAAGTATCTCTTAAAGAGAATACCAACAAGCTACATTATAAAAACACATACAAACTATATAATTGTAGTTACCAGCACACATAGGAAAATTTGTTGGAGAGTGGAACAAATCTAATTTGAACGCTGAATTTAGATATTTAACGCGTACTTAAAACTAGTTTACAAAACAATAAAAGAACAATTATTTCATGAAAAACAACTAAATCCCGTGAACATATACACTGAAATATTATTGTTTTATTAATTTTCTTGTAGAGGTTGTAATTTTGATTCAAGTTTTTAAGCATCTTATTCTATAAATTTAAAAATTGAAGACCATTTACTTAAATTAAGTTTTATAATATATTTATAAGGTGGTGTCTATATGGAATATAATGGTTATTATTTTTATGCTGAAATAGAAGACAAAATAGACTATGATATATTTGAACCATTAATGATATTACTTGATGAAGACTTCAAAAAATCAGGTTTAGGTATAAAAGTGATTATATCAACAAGAAACAATGATTTTCTAGAATATGACTACAAGTTTAAACTAGTTGGAAGAATGATGGCAGTACAGTTATATGATATTTTATTACAACGTCGTTTAAAACAACTTGTGAACACAGTCAACTGTGTATTTTTAATATCATATAAAGAGTATTATAAACTATATTATCCAAAAGATGATAGTATAGAACATATTAAGTGAAGGTGAATAAAATGTCAATTGATGAAACAATCCGAGGGTATTTTGACATAGACGATGAAGATCATGTCATTCTTCATGAAGAGGAGTAAACGATGCACTTACAATGTACAAAGAAAATGCTGGATTTTCTTAAACCAAAAATCACAGTAAAGAATACAGATAATGATATCTATGCATGGCATATGAACTATATAACTGTTATGAGGAAAAAGTTTGTTGTGCTTATGCATGATTTAACTAGATATTCAGTTGTTTTATATGGATTAAAGAAAAGTGATTTTAAAGATCCAATATACTTATTACAAAAAGCTATAGTTATAACTATGGAAATAGATGGATTTCCACAAGACCTTGTTCTTAAGTATGTTAATGGTATCAAAGAAGTAACATATAATAAAACAAAGGATAGGAAACTAGTGTCTCAATTAAATAAAGTTATGATGGATGCTGATTGGTACGCGCATGACGGTATTTATGTTGATCAATTGTTTCAACCTCATATATCTGAAATATTAAATAGTAATATAGTAGGTTCTAACAATTGGAAAATTCATCATGTACCAAAAAAGAAGATGCTAGAATATTTAAAGCTGTTATAATCATAAAGATATATAAGAAGGTTCGCGATTTGCGAATCTTCTTTAAATAAATGATGAAATTTAACTACAAAAATAAAGAAATCAACTTTTAAGTAAGTAAAATTATATTATAATAAAGATCCACAAATATATAACTAACGTCTAGTGTATGTTGACAAAAGACTAGACATAAGTTATAATGTACCTATAACCAACGTCTAGTGAATAACAGATAAAGACTAGACAAAAGTTAGAGGTGATATTATGACAGATAGATTATTTTCAACAATGGATAAATCGAAATACGAACTTTTTACTAAAAAAGAAAAAGGTGAAATCAAAAGAGTAGCTAGAGGAATCTATGCAACGAGTGAATACTATGACCTTCTTGAAGTATATGCTTTAAGATATCCATATGCTATATTTACATTAAATACTATGTT
>CAZZPD010000089.1:0-5771 GCA_964655885.1 uncultured Candidatus Izemoplasmatales bacterium
ATTTGGGAAATGCCTAATGGTGTTAACTTAAATTCCTATATCGTAAAGGGTGAAAAAACAGCTATCATTGATGGTGTTTGTAATTGGGACGGTGTTCCTGAGACATTGTTTAAATTATTAGATCAAATGGATGTTGATATCAATACACTTGATTATGTTGTTATTAATCATATGGAACCAGATCATTCAGGATGGATTGAACAACTTAAAGTAATTAGACCAGATATAGAAATATACTGTAGTATAGCAGCTAGTAGATTAATTGAAGCTTTTTATGGGAAAATTAATAATATAAAAATAGTTAAACATGGCGATATGCTTGATTTAGGTGGAAGAAAATTACAGTTTATTTCTACTCCAAATGTTCACTGGCCTGATACAATCATGACTCTAGATACATTGACACAAACACTGTTTACATGTGATATGTTTGGTTCATTTGGAATCATTGAACCAAACAAAGGTTTCGATGATGAATTAACTGATATAGAAATTGATGCTTTTGTAGATGACACATTGCGATATTATTCAAACATCTTAGCTAATTTTTCAAGTTTTGTTTTAAAGGCGATTGAAAAGGTTAATCAATTAAATCCTAAGATTATTGCTCCAGGTCACGGAATTGTTTGGAGAAAAAATCCTAAAAGAATTATTTCTCATTATGAAACTCTTGCCAATTATCAAACTGGAGTAGCTAAAAGAGAAATCACAATTCTTTGGAGTTCTATGTATGGCATGACTGAAAAAGCTGTAAGATACATTGAATCTATTTTAAAAGAAATGAATATCACTGTTAATAGTCATCAAATCATGGAAAATTCTTGGGGTACTATGTTAGCTTCTGTTTGGAAGTCATCCGGCATCATATTAGCAATGCCAACATATGAATTTAAAATGTTTCCGCCAATGGTTGGTTTAATCGAAGAGTTACATAATAAAGGATATAATCATCGTGTCGTATTTAGATTAGGATCTTATGGTTGGAGCGGAGGCGCTGAAAAAGAGTTAAAAGAAATTTTAACAAAATATAAATCAACTTGGGATCTTTTAGATAGTGTTGAGTTTAAAGGTGCTCCAGTACAAGAACATTTTGATTTAATTCATAAGCGTCTTAAAGAAATGGTAGAAAAAATAGATAACAAATTAAAAAAATAACATATGAATAAAGTAAAATCCGCATTGGTAGATGCGGATTTATTTATTATATTTAACGATTTATATTTGAATTTGCCTATGTGCTTTAGCCATAGGATATTGTGACATATCCTTCTTATCAATTAAAATCCAATCGGGTTTAACTTTAGAAATTAATTCAACATGATAAACATTAATCATCCATTTTTGATGAGTAAAAATATGTTTATATGTTTTGTCTTTTGATAAAAGATTAACTTCAATACCCTCTTTTTCTAATTGTTGTTTTGCATGCATAAAACCATCAGCTAATATTTGCGGATATTCATACATTCCTTCTAATAAAGATTCTGTTCTTTTCCTTAAGAAAATTTTATTGTCTTTATGAATAATAAAGCAAATATAGTTGTATGTTTTTTTATTAGGCAATTTACCAATAATTGGTAATGTATTTTCTAAATTTAGATTATAAGCTAAGCACGACTTGTTAATTGGGCAAGTTTGACATAATGGATTTTTAGGCAAACATATTAAAGCTCCTAGTTCCATTAATGATTCAGTATAGATATTAGGATTAGCAGTTTCTATGAGTAATTGATTTAATTGATGAATAGCTAATTTATTACTCTCAATTCTCATATCGCTAGAGTTATTATAAATTCTTGATAATACTCTAATAACATTTCCATCAGTAGCTGCGTAAGGTTCATTGTATGCAATAGACATAATAGCTCCTGCAGTATATTTTCCAACTCCTGGGAGTTTTAAGATTTCTTTATAGGTTGATGGAAATATTCCTTTGTACTCTTTAACAATTAAATCCGCTGCTTCTAGCATGTGTTTGAATCTTCTATAATACCCTATTCCTTCAACAATTTTTAAAAGTTCTTTTTGTGTTGTTTTCGCTAGTATAAAGACTGTAGGATATTTTTTCATAAATCGTTCATAGTATGGGATTACTGTATCCATTTTTGTTTGCTGAAGCATTATTTCACTGACCCATATTGCGTACGGGTCTTTTGTATTTCTAAACGGAAGCCTTCTTTGATTGCTTAAAAACCATTTTTCAAGTGAAGTAATATTTAACTGAATGTTTGTTTTATTCATATCTAATCCTTAATACTATTTTTTTACAGAATGGTTCTATTTTAGTAATTCCTTCATCTTACTATAAATCAACTTTATAGCTCTTACTGGGAAGAAACGATAGAATTTATCCATAAACTTTGAATCACTACCAACTATGATTCTTAGTTTTTCTTTTTCAATTCCCTTAATAATAATTTTAGCAGCTTCATTAGCTGGTAAAGCTTTGAAAGAACTTGATTCTTCTGCATTTTCTTTCACTTCTAAACCACTATTCTTTGAAATATTAGTCGCTATTGCTCCTGGGAATATAACAGATACATTCACATTAGTATCCATTAATTCTGAATATAAGGATTCAGTAAATATTTTTACTGCTGCTTTACTTGCACCATAAATTCCTTGTCCGGGAACTGGTAAGAATCCACCCATGCTTGATGTGTTAGCTATTAGCCCTTCATCTGATTCTTTGATTAAAGGTAAGAATTCCTTAGTCATATATAATACTCCATAAGTATTTATATTAATAACTCTAACAATATCTTTTTCCTCTAAATCTTCAAACTTAACAAAAGGTTGAATAATACCGGCGTTATTAAACATTCCATCGATTTTTTTATGATGTTTAATAATCTCTTCTTTTAATTTGGATATCTGCTCCTTGTTAGAAATATCTGTAACATGTAATGAAAGTCTTGATTTATCAACTTTAGCTAGTTTGAAAGTTTCATCAAGAGATTCTTTGTTAATATCGACAGCTGCAATGTTACACCCTCTCTTTATTAACTCTAATACTAATTCTCGACCAATTCCACTTCCTGCGCCTGAAACTAAATAAACTCTATTACTTAAATTTCTCATAATTACACCTTTCTTGGAATATATTCTTGTTTGAATTCATTATATATCTAATACTTTATTTATTCAAGGCAAGTGCATTTTTTGATTTATGTTATATAATATTGTTTCAAATTTTATATAATATTAATATACTATTTATGATATAATAAACGATATATTATACAGAGGTGATAATGTGAAACCCAATAATAGAAATGCTTTTTACAAAACACTAATAATAGGAGTTCTTCTAATAGTACTATTTGAAGCTTTTCTTTATGGGTATAATTCATACAGGGAACAAACAGCACTTAATGATTTGTACCCTAAACAAGTAGCTATACAAAGAAAAATAGAAAATGTATTTCAAAGTACATTAACTATATCTGATGGTTATTTATCTTTCGTAAAGAGTGATATTGATTGTACAAGAGAGGAAACTGAAACGTTTCTTCACCATATACTATATTATGAAGAAAACTATATACATAATATAGCTTTAATTGAAGATACTACAATAAAATACAATTACCCGTATGAAGAAAATCAATCTTCCATAGGCGTTGATTTAAGTACAGTCCCAACTCAAAGAGATGATATTTTAAGTGTAAAAAATAATCAAGTAGCTTTGTTTATTGGACCGGTTGAACTGGTTCAAGGTGGTAATGCTTTTATACTAAGAATACCTATTATTGATAATCAAGTTTATTGGGGCCAAATAGCTGTTGTTATCAATGCAGATACGCTAAGTCAATTAGTTCTTAGTGAAGCTGAATTAAATGATGTTTGTGTTAACATCTATGATAATCATTCTCAACATTATGTATTAAGTTGTGAAAACGAAACAATAGTTGAAGAATCATTAACTAGTCAATATACTAATAAATATATCTCTTGGGATATTACAATTTCTAATCTTACTGCTTCTTCAAATCTATTAAATATTGTTAATAGATTAGTTGGTTATTTTATTATATTTGTGATATGTTTCTTTGTATTTAGAGCTAAAAGCTTGAATAATACAATTTTATATAACTCTACACATGACACCTTAACAGGATCATATAATAGAGCTAAATTTATAAGTGATTATAATGAAGGGTTATTTAATGGTATGTTAATTTCATTTAATGATATCAATAAATTTAAATTACTAAATGATACCCTAGGTCATTCATATGGTGATTGGTGTTTAATCCAATTATCAAATAAATTTAAAGAATTAGATAATTTTAGAACTTATAGAATTAGTGGTGATGAATTTATATTAGTTTCTAAAATCCCTATGACAATTGATCAATTTTATGAGGATCTACCAACTAATAAATTCACTTTCTTTAGTGAAGAATACAAACAAAACGTTGAATTAGTTGTTTCTACTGGTGTATTAGAAGAATTAACTGATAATATTAGTTTAGAATCTATGTTAATGTATTTAGATTATGCAATGTATGATTCAAAGAACGATAATAGAGCAATAACAATTGTTAATAAAGAATTAATGGCATTGTATGATAATACAAAAGTTATGGAACAACAATTAATTGACGATATTAAACAAAATAAATTAATTCCTTATTATCAACCAATTATTAACTTGGATGCGAAAAAGATTGAAGGGTTTGAGGTTTTGTCAAGGTGGCTATACAAAGATCAAATTCGCACAGCGGCTATGTTTATTCCTATTGTTAAGAAAATTAAATATGTTGATTTTGTTGATAAAAATCTATTTGCAAAGCTTCAAAATGAATATATGGAAATGCTTAAAGAATTTGATCAAATGAATGACTTTTCTTTTTCAGTTAATTTATCAGCTGAAACATTGATGAGTTTTGAAAAAGATAATAGTCTATTTGATAAGTTTGTTGAAGATAAAAAAATACCAACTGAAAAAATAGTTTTTGAAGTTTCTGAAGATATGAATTTAGGATTAATTTCTATTGAAACATTAAGATATATTCAAAATAAAGGTTATTCAATTTCTGTTGATGATTTTGGAGCTGGTGTATCGAAATTATCTGATGTATTATCGGGTGAATTAAAAACAATAAAAACTGATAGATCACTTCTACCAATTGAAAAATCACACGATAGAAAAGCAAGTGCGTTTTATACAATTATAAGAACAATAAAAGCATCTGATACTTTAATTTGTGTTGAAGGTGTAGAAACTTTACAACAGTTAAAACTATCAAGAATTACTGGTTGTAATTATGCTCAAGGTTATTTATTTAGTAAACCAATGCCTAAAGAAGAAGTCATCGAATTTATTAAGAATTTCAATTTCTCTGATTACTTAAAAGATTAAGTGAATTAAAATAAAAAGTTAGAATTCAATTAAATTGTTTCTAACTTTTTTTATATCTATATATTCAATTTTCAATAATAAGCTATATAACCATCACATCTCGTTTCAGTACCAGCAATATATCCTTCTTCTTGTTTAAATATGATTTGTCCTCTTCCAAATCCACTATCCCTAGGTTCTACATTAATAATATGTCCCTTTAATTCAAGTTCTTTGATTATATCTTTATCAAATGAATTTTCAACAGCAACATTTAATGCTTTATCCCATCTAAAGCGTGGTGCATCTAGAGCTTCTTGAGGATTCATATTAAAATCAAATAGATTCATGACGACTTGAAGATGCCCTTGTGGTTGCATAAAACCACCCATCACTCCAAATGGTCCATATGCTTTTTTATCCT
>CAZZPD010000090.1:0-5582 GCA_964655885.1 uncultured Candidatus Izemoplasmatales bacterium
AAAGAAGAGATCTTAGACAATCGAAAATCCGCAATTGATGAAAAGAACTTTCAACTGGAAAAAATCATTAACGAGCAAAACAGTAAACTGTTAGAAATTGCTAACTTTAGTTTAGAACAAGCTAGAGAAGTGATAATGAAACGTGTTGAAGAGGACATGGCTGAAGATATCGACAGATATCTTAGAGATGAAGAGGAAAAGGCTAGAAATGAAGCCCAAAAAACTGCCAGAGATATTATTACTAACTCAATTCAGAAATATGCGCAAGAAGTTACATCTGAAACTACAGTTTCAGTAGTTACATTGCCAAATGATGAAATGAAAGGTAGAATAATTGGCCGTGAAGGACGAAACATTAGAGCCTTAGAAGCTTTAACTGGTGTCGATTTAATAATCGATGATACCCCAGAAGCTGTTGTTTTATCAGGGTTTGACCCAATAAGAAGAGAAATAGCTAAAAAGTCTTTAGAAACATTGATAAGTGATGGAAGAATCCATCCAGCAAGAATTGAAGAAATAGTTGAAAAAACCAGAGTTGAAGTTGATCAATTCATTCGCGATAAAGGTGATGAAGCTGTATTTGAAACTGGTATTGGTAGAATCCATCCAGATTTAACAAAACTTATCGGTAGATTAAACTTTAGAACATCTTATGGACAAAACGCTTTAAGACACTCAATCGAAACTGCATTCTTAGCAGGGAAGATGGCTGTTGAATTAGGTGAAGATGAAATTATAGCTAAAAGAGCTGGATTACTTCATGACATTGGAAAAGCTGTTGACCATGAAATGCAAGGTTCACATGTAGAGATAGGCTATGCTTTAGCTAAAAAATATCGCGAACCAAAAGAAGTATTAGATGCAATTATTAGCCATCATGGCGAACAGGAAGCTACAACAATTATCGGCGTATTAGTAGCTGCCGCAGATGCATTAAGCGCCGCTAGACCAGGAGCTCGATCTGAATCATTAGAAAATTACATAAATCGTTTAGCACAACTAGAAGAAATATCTTCAGAAGTTAAAGGTGTTGAACAAGCTTTCGCTATCCAAGCTGGTAGAGAAGTAAGAGTTGTAGTTAAACCTAATGAAGTTGATGATGCAAAAACTCATGTTATTGCAAAAGAAATCAAAGAAAGAATTGAAGAGAGACTTAGTTATCCTGGGACAATTAAAGTTACCGTTATTAGAGAAACAAGAGCACAAGACATTGCTAGATAAGAACGTAGCCTTCCAGAAATGGGGGGCTTTAGTTTTGGAGGATTATGGAAATATTTGATTTATATGATCAATATGGTAAAAAATTAAATAAGAAAATGAAAAGAGGTACTACAAATAATATAGGTGAATATCATCGTGTAGTACATATTTGGATATTAAATGATAACAATCAGTATTTAATTCAACAGAGAAATAAAACAACAGATAGATACCCTTATCAATGGGCACCGACTGCTGGAGCTGTAATTTCAGGTGAAACAAGTATAGATGCAGCTCAAAGAGAAGTATTCGAAGAATTAGGTATTGAAATAAAAAAAGAAGCTTTCATTTATGTAGACAGTCTTTATGTTAATAATCCAAAATCTAATTATATAATTGATTTATTTTTAATCAAGAAAAACATTAAACTAGGTGGTCTAATTATCGACAAAACAGAAGTGAAAGATGTAACATATAAAACAAAAAAAGAAATTATAGAAATGATAGAAAATAGCGAATTCTGGAATTTTATTAAAGATTTACCAGATCATAATTATTTCTCTATCCTAGAAAAGAGTAACAAATGAAAGTATTATTTATAGGCGATGTATATATGGAAAGAGGAAGAGATTCTTTCGATAAATATTTCGAGGAAGTAAAAAGAGATTATAAACCTCAATTTATCATTGTTAATGGTGAAAACATATCAGATACCAATGGATTAAATGAAAAAATCTATAAAGATTATCTTAAAAGAGGTGTCAATGTATTCACTTTAGGAAATCATGCTTTCTCAAGAAGAGATTATCCTGAAGTACTTGATTTAGCTTATGTGGTTAGACCAGCCAACTATGGACCTGGAACAAAAGGTAAAGAATTTGTAGAATACAACTATAATGGTAAAAAAATCGCTGTAGTCAATCTTTTAGGTAGAATCTTTATGAGGGATCCAATTGATAATCCATTTATCAAAATGGACGAATTATTAGAAAAAATCAATGCTGATTATATCATCGTTGATTTTCACGCAGAAGCAACAAGTGAAAAAATTGCTTTAGCCCATTATTTAGATGGACGTGTAGATGCAGTCATTGGTACACATACTCATGTGCCAACAGCTGATAATGTTGTTCTTCCTAAAGGAACGCTCTATTTAACAGATGTTGGTATGACAGGAGCGTTACACGGTATTATTGGTGGTGAACTGAAACAAGGGATTAGAAAATTCGTTACAGGTGTCCCTGAAAGAATAAAACCTGAATTAGATGGACCACTCCAATTTAACGCAGTGATTCTTGACTTAGATAGTAAAACAATTAAAAGAATTAATATAAGAGAGGCTTAAAAATGGATATACTTAATAGACCCGACTTAAGAATGGCTAGAAAACGTTCAAAGAAAAAAGTTGATACTGTAGAATATAGTACTGATGCATATATAAAAAACTTAGGCGTAGGAAAAAAATACCTAATTCAAACCCATGGTTGCCAAGCAAACGAAGCAGATACAGAGGTAATTAAAGGGATGTTAGAATCTCAAGGGTTCACTGAAACTCATATCATTGAAGATTGTGACCTTATTTTAATCAATACATGTGCTATTAGAGAAAACGCAGAAAACAAAGTATTTGGTGAATTAGGAAGGCTTAAAAGCTTTAAAAAGATAAATCCTGATTTGATTATCGCTGTAGCTGGTTGCATGCCACAAGAAGAAGCTACCATTGAAAAAATACTATCCAAATACAAACATGTCGACATCGTATTTGGTACGCATAATATTGATCGATTCTTAAGTTACCTATATGCGGTAATGAAAGAACATAAAAAAATGATTGAAGTTATCTCTGAAGAGGGCAATATTGTAGAACATTTACCACATGCTAGAGAGCATCGCTACAAAGGATGGGTTAATATCATGTTTGGTTGCGATGAATTCTGTACCTATTGCATCGTACCATATACTAGAGGTAAAGAACGTTCAAGAAGAAGAGAATATATCATTGAGGAAGTTAAACAGATGATTGAAAAAGGGTACAAAGAAATAACCCTTTTAGGTCAAAATGTTAACTCATATGGCTTAGACTTTGAAGACAATGATTATAGCTTTGCTAATCTACTAGATGAATTAAGTGATTTAGATATAGAAAGAATTAGATTTACTACTAGTCATCCAAAAGATTTTTCTGATGATTTAATAGATGTCATTGCTAGAAAACCTAATGTAATGCCTTATATCCATTTACCAGTTCAATCTGGTTCTAACAAAGTATTAAAGAAAATGAATCGTAAATATACAAAAGAACAGTACCTAGACTTAGTAGATAGAATTTATAAAAAGATTCCTCATGTAAGTCTTACAACAGACATTATTGTTGGATTTCCGACAGAGACAGAAGAAGATTTTCAAGAAACATTAGATTTAGTTAGAAAAGCAAAATTTGAAGGTGCTTATACTTTTGTATACTCTAGAAGAAAAGGAACACCAGCAGCTTCATATGAATCTAATATTACTGAAGCAGAAGCAAAAGATAGACTTCATCGATTGAATGAATTAGTTAATGAAGGATATGCTTATGGAAACAAACGCTTTGAAAACAAAATTGTTAAAGTGCTAGTAGAAGGATATTCTAAAACAAACGCTTCAGTTTTATCGGGACATACAGAAAACAACAAGCTAGTTAACTTAACAGGAGATGAGTCAGTTATAGGGAAAATTGTAGATGTAAAAATAACAAAATCTAAAACTTGGTCACTTGAAGGACATGTAGTTTCTAAGTAAAAATTCTTAGATTATAAATAATATACAAAAAAAACAAGGAAATCGCTATATTTATGACTAACTCTATTGAATTATTAAAAAAAATATATTAGAATAGTTATATAAATAATGAAAAGGGTGAGTTTATGAGTAAATTCAAAACGAATGAAGAATACTTTGCTTTTTCAAAAAGGTTAGTAGTAATACCAACCGAGGACATAAAAAAACTATTATTAAAACACAAAATTAATCTACCTCTATATGTTCATACATTCTTATTAAAGGAAACCATTAGACAAAATGTTTTCGAACCAAGACTCTATGAAACATATTCAGACGAACTTAAATTTAGATTAAGAGGGTATGATCAATATTCAGTATATCCTTTAGAGAAATTGATTGAGAAATACAATCTTGATTTTGAAGTATCTAGATACAAAGAATTATTGTTCGACTTTATTTTTGTAAATAGAGATGATTTAAGATTTAAAAATAGTTTTATTAATGACCTTGAACAATTACAACATAACTACACTGTGGATTTAGAAGTAATGAAATACAGTGATTTTTATGCATTGCTAGAAGAAGTATTCTATAAAGCTGAAGGATATTTAGATGGAGTTATCTTAGATGCGTGGACTGAAGACTTTTTAGCTTCATATACTTTAGGTGATCTAAAAGCTTTAGGAAAGAAATATGATGTAACAGTCCCAAGAAGAATTAATAAATCCAAACTAATCGCTATTCTATCAGCGAAATTTAAACTTACCGAAGATGAATCATTATTATTAACTAAAAAAAGTGTCTTAGATCTTGAAATCTATGCAAAAGAAAAAGGATTCCAAATTTCTATTGACCTAAAGAAAAAAGATATGATTGAATTTATGAAATTTTCTTTAGATATGTATCATAAGAAATCTCATGTAGATAAATTTAGTTACAATATTCCATTGGCAACCAAAGAAGAAACAGCCATTAATGATATCGAAGAATCTATCGTGATTGAAGAAACACCAGTTGTTGAAAAAGAACCTGTAATTATTCCTGTTCCAGTTGAAGAGGATGTTGAAGTTCAACCTGTAGTCAAAGAAGAACCTGAGCCAATAACTCAAATAGAGGATAAGCCTGAAGAAGAACCAGTGGAAGAACTAGAGGAAGAAGATATTGAGGTTCCTGAAGAACTTGACGAGGAAGTTATTGAAGAAGAACCTGAAGAAGTTGTTGAAGAAGCGCCAATACCTGAGCCAAAAATAGTTAAAGAACCAGAAGTGAAAGAAAAACCAAAACCTTCTGTTGATGAATCACTATTATCTATAGAAGAAAAAGAACTACTTGATGAAAAAATTAATCAGATTATTAAAAAATATTATAAAAAACGTAGACGCAGAAGAATTACTTGGATTATATTAATTACATTAATCGTATTAATCGTAGGATTTGCTGGATACTCATATTATTACTATACTTCAGTCAATCCAGGAAACCTTCCATTTGGATTACCTGTTTTTTGGAACTAAGGAGTAGAATTTGATAGAATTAGAACAACAAAGTTATACGCCAATGATGCAACAATATTTAGAGATTAAAAAAGACTATAGCGATTATATAGTCTTTTTTCGACTTGG
>CAZZPD010000091.1:0-5553 GCA_964655885.1 uncultured Candidatus Izemoplasmatales bacterium
TTCTGTGAAGTAATCTTTGGCCCTACTAAAGATTATCAATGTGCTTGTTCTAATAAATCAAAAAGAAGCTCACATCCTGGTAAAAAATGTCCAGTATGTGGTGTAGAGTACACTGAATCTAAAGTTAGAAGAGAAAGAATGGGACATATTGAATTACAAGCTCCTGTTGTACATGCTTGGTATTTAAGAAATTCACCTTCTCGTTTAGCTATCCTTTTAGATTTAAAAGCTAGAGATTTAGAAGAAGTAGTATATTTAGCATCATATATAGTTGTAGAAGCTGGAGATACAGATTTAGAATTCAAACAAATTTTATCAGAAAGAGAATACACTGATAAATACTTTGAATACGGATCAAGATTTAAAGCTCTAACTGGTGCTGAAGCAGTAAAATATTTATTACAAAAAATTAATCTTGAAGAAGAAACTTTAAGATTAAGAGTTGAATTAAAAACAGCTTCAAAACAAAGAAGAGAAAAAATTGTAAAAAGATTAAATGTTGTAGAAGCATTTAAAAATAGTGATAACAAACCTGAATGGATGGTTTTGGATGTGCTTCCTGTTATTCCACCAGATTTAAGACCTATGGTTCAATTAGATGGTGGTAGATTTGCGACAACAGACTTGAATGATTTATATCGTAGAATATTAAATCGTAACAATAGATTAAAAAGACAATTTGAACAAAAAGCACCTCACTTAATTACGAAAAATGAAAAACGTATGTTACAAGAAGCAGTTGATGCTTTAATCGATAACTCAAAACGTGGACGCAAAATGGTAGTTGAAAGAAATAGAGCTTTAAAATCTCTTTCTGATATGTTAAGAGGTAAACAAGGTCGTTTCCGTCAAAACTTACTTGGAAAACGTGTTGACTATTCAGGTAGATCAGTTATCGTAGTTGGTCCTGACTTAGAAATGTATCAATGCGGATTGCCAAAAGAAATGGCAATTACATTATTCAAACCATTTGTTATTAGAGAATTAATAGCTAGAGGAATTTCAAACAATATTCGTTCAGCTAAAACTTTAATTGAAAAATTAGATGGAAGAATTTGGGCTGTATTAGAAGATGTTATTGTTGAACATCCAGTATTATTAAACCGTGCGCCTACGCTACATAGATTAGGGATTCAAGCATTTGAGCCTAAGCTTGTTGAAGGTAAAGCAATTAGACTTCATCCATTAGTTACACCCGCATTTAATGCTGACTTTGATGGTGACCAAATGGCTGTCCATGTACCGTTATCAGAAGAAGCTCAAGCAGAAGCAAGAGTATTAATGCTTGCATCAAACAATATCTTAGCTCCTAAAGATGGTAAACCAATCGTTACACCATCTCAAGATATGGTATTAGGTAATTACTATTTAACAATGGAAAAAGCTGAAGCTATTGGAGAAGGAACAGTTTACGGTACATATGATGAAGTTATGCTTGCACTAGATAACAAGTTATTAACATTACACTCAAGAATAGCGATTAAAATTAGTGATTATAATTTAGATTACGCTGACTATCTTGAAACAGAAGAAATTAAACATAATATTTATGAAGATACAGCATTCAAAAATAGAATTCCTGAAAAATTTAGGAATTACTATTTAGTAACTACCCCAGGTAAGTTAATATTTAACAAAATTTTACCTCAAAGTTTTCCTTATATTAACGAACCTACTAAAATAAACTTAAATCGTAAAACGCCAGATAGATTTTTTATTGCACCTGGTCAAAATATTCCTGAATATATTAAAGAGTTAAGTTTAGTCGAACCATTTAAGAAAAAATTCTTAAGTTTAATTATTGCTGAAATATTCAATAAATATAAAATTAACGAAACTTCTAAAATGCTTGATAAAATGAAGAATATTGGATTCAAGTATTCAACAGTATCTGGTATTACAATTTCAGCAAGTGACGTTGAAGTTTATTCTAAAAAACAAGAAGTTTTAAAAGAACACGATAAACAAGTCGATGAAATTACTGAATTATACAATCTTGGTATGCTTACAGATAACGAAAGAAAGAAATTAGTTATCGAAGAGTGGAAAAAAGCTAAAGATGAAATTCAAGATGGACTTGTTAAAGAACAAAATAAACAAAATCATATCTTTATGATGAGTGATTCTGGAGCCAGAGGAAATATTTCTAACTTTACACAGTTAGCTGGTATGCGTGGTCTAATGGCTAATCCATCTGGAGAAACAATTGAATTACCTATTAAAGCATCATTTAGAGAAGGATTAACTATGGCTGAGTTTTTCAACTCAACCCATGGTGCCAGAAAAGGATCTACTGATACAGCACTTAAAACTGCTGAATCAGGATACTTAACAAGACGATTAGTTGATGTTAGTCAAGACGTTGTAATCTCAATTGAAGATTGTGGAACTGATAAAGGTATTAGAGTTAAAGCAATTGTTGATAGAGATGGAAAAGAAATAGAATCATTACAAGAAAGAATTACTGGTAGATATGCATCAGCTGACTTAATTGACGATGAAACAGGAAAAATTATTCTTCGTAGAAATGATTATATCGATGATAAATTAGCTAAAAAAATAATTGAAGCGGGTGTAAAATCTGTGCCAATTAGAACAGCACTTACTTGTACGGCTGAAGTTGGTATTTGCCGTAAATGTTATGGGCAAAACTTAGCAACTGGTGAAAAAGCAGAAGTTGGAGAATCAGTTGGTACTATTGCAGCACAATCAATCGGTGAACCAGGTACACAATTAACAATGCGTACTTTCCATACAGGTGGGGTTGCTGGTGATGATATCACTCAAGGGTTACCACGTGTTCAAGAATTATTTGAAGCTAGAAAATCTAAATCAAGAGCGATTATTTCAGAAATATCTGGAACAGTAGCTGAAATTGAACCAATTGAAGAAAGATTTATAATCACCATCAAAAACGATATTGAAGAAAAGAAATATGAAACAAATTCAAATGTGCAACCTAGAGTTATAAGAGGCGATAGTATTTCTGCTGGAGATCAAATAACTGATGGGACAATCGACCCTAAAGAATTACTTAGAGTTACTAATATGGAAACAGTTCAAAACTATATCCTTAGAGAAGTACAAAGAGTATACAGATTCCAAGGTGTTGATATTGCAGATAAACATATTGAAATTATCGTTAGACAAATGTCAAAACGTATGACAGTTATCCTTGAAGGTGACACTGATCTATTACCTGGAAGTCAAGTGTCAATTAATCAATTTATTGAAGCTAATAAAAAAGCATTTGCTAGTGGACTAAAACCTGCAGTTGCTAGACCTATATTATTAGGAATCACAAAAGCAAGTTTGAAATCTGAATCATTCTTATCAGCTGCTTCATTCCAAGAAACAACTAGAGTATTAACAGATGCAGCTATTAGATCAAAAGAAGATCCATTATTAGGATTAAAAGAAAATGTTATTATTGGTGGATTAATTCCTGCTGGAACTGGTATTTTAAGAGATTCTGAATTTACTTATGAACAACCAGAAGAAGAGGAAGATTTATTTGCAAATTTTGAAGAATAGAGAATATATTTTTAAAGAAGTCGCAAGGCTTCTTTTTTTTATTTGCTTATATATAGAATATATATTATAATTAACTCATCTAAGATATTAGGAGAAAAAATGAAAGAGAAAAATATTCTTAACAAAAGCGTTGAATATATCAGAAACATAACTGTATCAGGGAGTTCCTATAAATACGGTTTATTTTATGGATTCATTGCTTTAATATTTCTTCTTTTAAAACAAGTATTTTCATTTATATTCTATGATTCAACACATATAGAAGATTATACTAAATATATAATAGTATTCGTTTTTCTATTTGTTTTGTTTATCTGTTTCTTAATTATTTATATTTTAAGACTCGATGAAAAAAACTTCTTTGCTAAAAATTTTATTATGTTATATCCATATTTTTTCATTATATTAGGAATATTTATTTCAAATCTTTATCTAGACAATATGGATTTAGTCTTATCAATGGTTGTTGTTGTAATAATGCTGACATGGATACAAATTTATAAGATTATTAAAAGGATGTTAGTATATTCATCAATAATTGTATTCTTTTATTTATATCATTTAATTTTTATTGGAAATAGTGCTACATTTAGTGGAAACAGTAATTTTATAATCATGTTAACTTTCATATCATTTTTGGTTTCAACAGTATATTGTCAAGTATATCATCACAATCAAAATGCAATTAATGAGTTAAATGAACATAACAAAAATATTAATGAGGTTATCAATGATCTAAAGAAGACTTACGAAGATTTAGCTACTAGTAAAGAAATAACTCGAGCCTTATATGAAATGACACAAGAAGTATTAAAAAACGAAAAAATAGAAAATGTTATGCAATTAATTTTGGAGAAAGCAATTAGTTTTATTCCAAATGGACAAGCAGGTAGCATTCTTATTTTGGATAATGACAAAATGAAGTTTGTTGCTGCAATAGGATATAAATTAGAAAACCTTAGAAAGGTAGTTTTATATCCTAAAGATTTATTTCAAGCAACACTCGAAGATATGTTTGAACCAACTGTAATTAAAAATTTAGAAGTATTTGATGAAAATCATCTTGGTAAAGAAAAAACATTAAAACTTAAAGAACAATCGGCTATTATTGCTAAATCATGTTTAAGTTGTTCTTTTAAATTTGAAGGTAAGTTTTTTGGGTCAATAAATATTGATAATTTTGATAGTGAAGAAGTTTTTAATGAAAAGGATATGGATTTAATTAAACAATTTACAAATGAAATTGAGATTATTATTTCAATTCACAACCTTTATGAAAAAGCATTGCGTCCCACAAAATATGATGACCTTACCGAAGCAAAAACCCGTAAATATTCCATGAAGTTAGTAAACGAACTGATAAATAGAGGATTGAAAAACGTTATTAGTATTTGTACAATTGATATTAATAACCTTAAAAAAACAAACGATTTATACGGCCATGATGCTGGAGATAAATATTTAGAGTATTTTTCAAAATCAATTATTAATTTAGATATTGAAGAAAATATTTTTGGTAGAATTGGTGGAGATGAATTTATTTTAGTTTTTGACAAAATAAACAAAGAAGAAGCCTTGAAAGAAATCCTAAAAATTAAGAGTTACTTTAAAGAACATCCTCTTGAAATTGAAGGAAATAGTATTGATATTTCATTTTCTGTTGGAATTTCTGAGTATCCTTTTGATAGCGAAAACATAAATGATTTAATTAAATTGTCAGACAAAAGAATGTACAAAGATAAAAATATTCAGAAGCTACTTTAAATAAATTAAAAATTAGATAAAAAAAAGTCTATTTTTATAGACTTTTTTGTTTACTTATAAAGCAAAAAAGCCCTAAAATTAGATAATTTTGTGTATATCTGAAAAAAAGTAAAAAAAAGTGCAAATACACGGTAGAAAATTGTTGACATAGGTACTTGCATATGATAAAATTATTAAGCGTGCATAAATGGTACGCATTTAAATTGGTCTTTGAAAACTGAACATATGCAAACAAACAACAACCAAGAAAAATTT
>CAZZPD010000092.1:0-5326 GCA_964655885.1 uncultured Candidatus Izemoplasmatales bacterium
TCTGTAAGTTTAGCCATACCCATTAAACCTACTATATGTATTTTATCATAAGTCTTTAGTTTTTCACAAAAACTATACACTTCGCTCACATTTAATCCATATTTAGAATCTTCATCAGATATATTAACTTCTATAAAACAGTTTAGTGGGGTTTCTCTGTGTTTTTGAATCTCTAATGCTAAACTTTCTCTATCTAAAGAATGTAAGTACTCAATCTTATTGATGACTTTTTTAACTTTTTTTGACTGTAAATGACCGATAAAATGCCAAGTTAAATCTAAATCAGCTAACGCTTCAAACTTTCTTAAAAAAGCATCAACTCGGTTTTCACCAATATGACTTATTCCAAGACTTGCTAAATCCCTAATATCATCAGCCTCAACATATTTAGTTGCGGCTACAATTGTTAAACCCTTAGTCTCTTCTAATAATTGTATAACGCTTTCTTTGTTAACCATATTACTTATCCTTCTTTTGTTTTGCATAGTAAAAAATCGTCGTGAATAACATTAAATAGATAGCTAATAATATGTTTATAAAACGATTCTCAGATACAAACATGATAATCGCAAACACACCTACCAAATTAATTAAATATAAGATTATTAATAATCTTTTACTCACTTCTAGCCACCTTATTTCTTAATTCTTTTAATCCATAATCTGTATGATTTCCAAACTTAAGTGGAGTAATTGAAATATATCCATGTCTAATTGCATATAAATCAGTACCTTCTTTAGGTTCATAATTTAAAATGTTTCTTTTAGCTAGATATTGATTACCATCTTTAATGTAGTAATGTTCTAAAGGTCTATGGCCTAATTCTGTAATCATGATTCCTTTTGATTTCTTAAATGAATTTCTAGCAAAATTAACATTCAATAAATATTTATTTGATAATAAATCTCTATTAAAAATATAATTTAATACGTAATCTAAATCTTTTTTTGCATTTTTAAAATCTTTAAAATCAGATGATAAAGCAATCGCAGGAATTCCTACTTTAATTGCTTCCATAGCTGCACCTATGGTGCCTGAATAAGCTGTATCACTAGATAAGTTATACCCATTATTAATTCCTGAGATAACCACATCAGGCCTAATGTTTAATCCATGTAAGGCAATGGTTGCCGCATCTGCAGGAGTTCCAGCAACTGAATAAACATTTTCTTCATGTTGTGTAACTTCTAGATGATCCCAAAAACCTCTAGACATACTTGTTCCAGACATATGGTCTCTAGGAGCTACTAATATCACATCTCCATATTTTTTTAATTCTTTTAATAAAATTCTAATTCCTTCTGCTTTAAAGCCGTCATCGTTTGTAAGTAATATTTTCATTATAGTTTTATCCTATCCTTCAAGTTAACATTTTCTTTATACATCAAGACTATTTTACCAATTTTATAAAAACAATCAATCCCTAAATTATTTAATTCATTCATAACTTCATCTATCTCTATAGGGGATGTTTTTAAAACTGTAATTCTACCTACTTCGTGTTTTCTTAGATAATCAAAAATATTATTGATAACATTATCTGTTAATCCATTTTGACCGATTTGAAACATAACTTTATGTTTGTTAGCTAAACTTCTTAGTTTTGCTTTTTGTTTTCCTGTGTAATTCATTTCTTCTCTCCTTACCCAAATAATGGTAATAATATTGCTAGACTTACTGAATAATATATAGACAGTGTTATTATATCACTAACTGTTGTAATAAATGGGCCAGATGCAACTGCAGGATCAATTTTTAATGTATTCATCATTAATGGAATAGCTGCGCCTAAGATTGTAGCTACACTTAATGCAATGAATACAGATCCACTCGTAACAATGGCGTAAATCAAATTTTGGTTATTTAGAATATCGCCTCTAATCAATATGGTAGCAATAATCATTCCAAAAATTAAAATACAAATGATAAACCCTTGTAAAATACCGGTTTTGAATTCTCTAAACAAATGAGTTTTAATCTTTTGTTTATCTAATTCATCATTCTTAGTTAAATACCTAATCATAACCGCTAGACTTTGTGTTCCAGTATTACCAGCCATCCCTAAGATTAGCGGTAAGTAAACGGCTAATCTAGAAGCTAGTAATATTGCCCCATTACTAACGGATAATCTCTGTTCAAAGAAACTTAATATGATTGATGTTAACATGGATAGTATTAATAATACTGATAGCCATGGTAATCTTGATTTAACAGAATTTTTTAACTTACCTGATTCTAGACTAATCTCACTATCGCTAATCGCAGCGAACTTAGTATAATCTTCTTCTTCAATTAAATCAATGATATCCATCAAATCATCATGTGTAACGATACCTATAATATGATTTCTTTGATCTACGATTGGTATAGAAGATTCGTTTGTATCTTGCATGATCAATGAAACTGCTTCATAGTCATCAGTAGGTAATACTTTTTCAAAACGAGTTTCCATAATATCTTTAATTAATTCATTAGCTCTAGCAACAATTAAATCTTTTAATCTTAGATAACCAATCAATTCTTCGTTTTCGGTTACATAGATAATTGAAATATAATCTGTATCATGTGCTTCTAGAGTGACATATTTCATTGTATCTTTTACATTTTTATTCATATCAATAGTAAGAAAACTATCTGACATATAAGCACCAATTTCATCTTCCTTATATGCCATAAATTTACTAAAATCTTTAGATTGTTCAATAGAGAATTTATCTAATAGTTCTATTCCTTCTTTTCTTAAATGTTTTAACAAGTCAACTGCTTCATCAACTTCCATTTTTTCAATGATTTTTATAATTTTTGATTCTGGTAAATATCTAATAATATCTATTGCTTCATCTGTCTCTAAATACTCAAATATACTTGCGGAAAAATCATCATTTATCCTATGAAAGAATGATGTAATATTTTCTGGTTCTAAAATTGTAACTACTCGAGATATATCATATAAGTGATACTCTTCTAATGACATTTCCAGTTCACTTTCATTATTCAAAATAATTGAAGTGATTTCACTTTGATAATCTTTTAAAGCATCATAAGGTCTATCCATGATTTTTCCTCCTTTCATTAGGTAAGCGTATTAATTAGAAGTGTTGCTAATCCAAAATAGATTAATAGAGATAATATATCATTAATGGTTGTTATAAATGGACCACTAGCTACTGCAGGATCTAATTTAAACAAATTAATGATTAAAGGTATTACTGTCCCACTAACAGTAGATACGATTAACGCTATGTTAATTGATAATGCAATTACAAGAGCAAAACTAATTCCATCTAAGAATGGTATTCCTCTTGTAAGATTAAAAACAATAACAATCATGAATAACATCACTGCGATTATAAATCCATTTACAATCCCAGTTAACAACTCATTTAATAGGTGTTTATAGATGCTTTTTTTCTCGTCTAACTCGTTTTTAGCGAAAAGCCTAATCACAATACCTAAACTTTGTGTTCCTGAGTTACCTGCCATATTTAGGATTAATGGCATGAATATTGACAATGTTGGAAGTAACAATAATGTATTTTCAAATCCAGCAATAATACTACTTGTAATTAGATTGATAAATAAAAGCACTAATAACCAAGGCATTCGCTTCTTGATGGTTTCCCAAACAGTTTCTCTTTCATCTACACTTACTTCACTTAACCCAGCTAAACTAGAATAGTCCATTTCCGATTCATGGCTTAATGTATCCATCATATCGTCAAATGTGATTACTCCAATTAAATTTAGATATTTATCTACTACTGGTAATAACTGGAAGTCGTAGTTTTGCATCATAACAATCGCATCTTCATTTTTTGTGGAAGGATATACATAAAATAAGTTCTCACTCATGATATCTTCAATTGTTTGATCTTTATTATTGCCAGCTGAAATGAGTTCTTTTAATGATAAGGCTCCTATTAGTTTATCATTATCTGTAACATAAATATTGTTAATGAATTCATTTTCTGGGGCTTCAGTCACAACTTTCTTAATCGCTTGTTTTACCGTATCGGTTTTTAACACATCAATGAATGTTTTATTCATAATAGATCCAACTAATGAATCATCATAGTTAAGTAGTGTTTTAACTATCTTTCTATCTGAAACGTTAATTAATGAAAGGTATGTAATCTTGTCTTCTTCATCTAGACAATATCCTAAAATATCAACTAAATCATCGACTTCCATTTCACTAAAAATTCTAGTGATAACAGATAAGCTTGTTTCTTCTAAAATCCAGAAAGCATCTTCAGGGTCAATCTCTTCGAAGACATCAGCAAGATTTTTATTTGGTAGTAACGTATATAAGACTTGTCTTTGTTCCTTAGTCATTTCTACTAGTGCTTTTGCAATTTCATAATCATGATACTCATTAATCTTTTCTTGTAAAGATTCTATTGGAAGAGTAGAATCTATTAAATTAATGATTTCTTGAGTTGTATCAATTTGTAGTACTTCGTTCATATTAACCCCCTTTCTGAATTATTTAAAAAAAAGGCTGAAACCAGCCTATTTTTTGAATCTTTCTTTTAACCAAGAAGGAACTGAAATATCTGATTGTTCTTCAACTTCAGCTTTAGGTTGTTTTGTAACAGCCTTCTTTTGTTTTTTCATTCTTGATTTTTTCTTCTTTGGTATCTCTACCACAGGTTCTGGTTCTTGTACAGGTTCGTTAATTTCTTTTACGGGTTTTTCAAATTTTGTTTCTTTGAATATTGGATCCTCACTAAAACCAGTAGCAATAACCGTAACAATAATTTCATTTCCTAGATCACTATTTATTGCAGATCCATAGATAATGTTAATGTCTGTAGTTGAACTCTTTTGGATTTCTTCAATTACTTCATTTATTTCATATAATGAAGCATCAAATCCTGAAGTAATATTAACAATAGCATCTGTAGCACCATCCATTGATGTTTCTAGTAATGGTGATCTAATTGCAGCTCTTGCAGCTTCTACTGCACGATTTTCTCCTTCTGCAAGACCAATACCCATTAATGCAGTACCTTTGTCTTTCATCACAGTTTTTACATCAGCAAAATCGACATTAACTACCCCAGGTACAGCGATGATTTCTGTAATTCCTTGTACACCTTGTCTTAATACGTTATCTGCTTCTCTAAAAGCATCTAAGTATGGTGTGTTTTTATCTACTATATAGAATAATTTATCATTAGGTATAACGATTAATGTATCTACATAAGGTTTTAATTCTTCTAAGCCTTCTAAAGCTACAGAAGCTCTTCTTCTTCCTTCAAATCCAAATGGTTTAGTAACAACACCAATTGTTAAACATCCCATTTCTCTAGCAATTCTAGC
>CAZZPD010000093.1:0-5148 GCA_964655885.1 uncultured Candidatus Izemoplasmatales bacterium
AAGATTTAATTGATATGGTCGGGCCACCATTAAAAGAGACATTTCTAATTGCTTCAGAAAATCCAGAAGTTATCTTAGAAATGATTGATTATTATCGGGAGGTATATGTTAAGCTTGAATTTGAGTACATAAACATTTATCCGAACACAATTAAAATGTTAGAAGAGTTCTCAAACAAAGGTTTTAATTTAGGAATAGTTACAACTAAATTTAAAACTTCCGCTATGCCATCTATATTACATTATGGCTTAGACAAATATATGACTTCATATTGTTTTTTAGATGATATAAAGGAACACAAGCCACATCCAGAACCGATATTCTATGCTCTGAAACAATTTAAAGAATATGATAAAGTAATTATGGTTGGCGATAACACTTCGGATATATTAGCTGGCAGAAATGCGTCTGCTTACACTTGTGGAGTAAATTGGTCTATCAAAAAAGATATGATTAAAAAATTAAATCCGGATTTTTGGATAAACGATTTTTTAGATTTGATTAAAATAATTAATAGTTATAATAAGGAGGTCTGATTATGAATTGTGTATTTTGTTCTATTGTAAATGGTGATATTCCTTCATATAAAATTTATGAAGATGAAAATGTTATTGCAATATTAGATATTTCTCAAGCCACAAAAGGGCATACTTTAGTTATTTCTAAAAAGCACTTTAAGAACTTATATGATATCGACGAAGTTCTTGCGGGTAATATTTTTAAAATTGTTCCAAAAATAGCTAATGCTATTAAAAAAGCATTTAACCCAATTGGTCTTAATGTGCTTATCAATACTGAAAAACCTTTGCAAGCTGTTTTTCACTTTCATTTACATATAATTCCTCGCTACTATCAAGATGGTGTTGATATCGATTTTATTAACAATCAAGGGAATACCAGCAAGGAAGATTTTGAAAAAATTAAAAATGATATAATTCAGAATTTAAAATAAAAGGACCAAATTTGGTCCTTTTTTTTAGAAACTGTCATTTAATATTTCATCTACAGCTAATTCTTCTTCTGTTTTCTCTTCAACTTCAACGATTTTATCTGTCTCAACAAATTCTTCATTTTCTAATTCTTCTTCACCCATAAAATCAATTAAAGCTACAGTTGATACATTATGATCTTCAATAAGATTAATTATTTTTACGCCCTGAGTCGCTCTTTTAGTAATAGAAATTTGATCAATAGGCGTTCTGATTATTATTCCTTTATCAGATACAACAAGTAAATCTTCATTTCCAATAACACTAATTAATTTAGCTAAACTTCCGTTCTTTTCTGTAACATTGATAGTTTTTACACCTTTTCCACCACGGTTTTGACAACGGTATTCATCGACTTCGGTTCTTTTTCCGTAACCAAGTTTAGTTATCGCTAAAATTTGATTTCTATCTTCGGTTACAGTTGTAACACCTATAACTTCTTCTCCGCTTTTTAAATCAATACCTTTTACTCCGGTAGCGGTTCTACCCATGCTTCTAACATCGGTTTCTAAGAATCTTATTGCTTTTCCGTTTGATGCTCCAATGATAACATCTCTAGTTCCATCAGTTAATTTAACGGAATGCAAATAATCATTATCTCTTAAATTAATTGCTTTAATGCCATTAACCCTAATATTTTTAAAGTCTGAGACTTTAGTTCTTTTGACTAAACCACTCTTGGTAGTAAAGAACAAATATCCTGATTCAAAATCTTTTAAAGACATAACCGCCGCTAATTCTTCACCTTCGACTAAGTTTAATAAATTAACTATAGGTAATCCTTTTGAGTTTCTGCCATACTTAGGAACTTTATATCCCTTCATTTTATATACTCTACCTAAAGTGGTAAAGAATAATAGATAATCATGTGTTTGAGTGAAGATTATCGAATCAATTACATCGTCTTCATTCAGATTCATGCCAGTTTTTCCTCTACCCCCTCGGTTTTGTGCTCTATAAACATCTACATTCATTCTTTTAACATATCCGTTTGTGGTAACAGCGATAATAACATCTTCAACAGGTATTAAATCTTCATCTTCAATATCATAATCGCCAAACAAATCAATTTCTGATCTTCTTTCATCAGAAAATCTGTTTTTGATATCAATAGCTTCATCAATCAAAATATTATTTTGTTTTTCTGGATTAGCTAAAGTTTCGTTAAGATCATCAATTTGTAAATGTAATTCATCAACTTCTTTATTTATTTTATCTCTTTCAAGTCCAGATAACCTTCTCAATTGCATAGATAAAATTGCCTTTGCTTGTACATCGCTTAAATTAAAAGCTTCTATTAATTGAGTTTCTGTGTCATCATAAGAATTTCTAATTATTTTAATAACTTCCTCAATATTATTTAAAGCGATTATAAATCCTTCTAATAAATGAAGTCTTTGTTTTGCTTTATCCAAATCATAGTTAGTTTTTCTAACTAAAATTTCAACTTGATGATTATAATAATGCTTAATGATGTCAATTAACCCTAGTGTAACAGGCTTATCATCAACTAACGCTAACATGTTCGCCCCAAAAGAAACCTGTAACTGAGAGTTTTTATAAAGGTTATTCAATAAAACTTCTGGATTGATATCTTTTCTCAATTCAAGCACAACTCTCATGCCTTTTAAGCTTGATTCGTCTCTTAAATCAGTTATTCCTTCAATTTTTTTATCTTTTGCAAGTTCAGCGATTCGTTCAATTAAAGTCGTTTTATTAACTTGATAAGGTATTTCTTTTATTATTATTTGTTTTTTCCCGTTTGCCATTTCTTTTATATCGGTTTTGGCTTTAATTCTAATTATTCCTCTTCCGGTAGAATACGCTGACAAGATACCACTTTGGCCTAGAATAATTCCTCCAGTTGGGAAGTCTGGGCCTTTAATATGTTCCATAATTTCATCAAGTTCGATTTCTGGATTTTTAATAAACTCAATATATCCATCAATTACTTCGCCCAAATTATGAGGCGGAATATTCGTTGCCATACCAACGGCAATCCCTGTAGTACCATTTATTAATAGATTTGGTATTCTTGTAGGTAATACTTTTGGTTCTTGTTCAGAACCATCATAATTATCTACAAAATCAACCGTATTCTTCTTTAGATCTCTAAGGATTTCTAAAGTTATTTTTTCCATTTTAGCTTCGGTATAACGCATTGCAGCAGGTGGATCTCCATCTATAGATCCGAAGTTACCATGTCCATTAACTAACGGATAACGATAACTAAAATTTTGCGCCATTCTTACCATTGAATCATAAATAGCTGCATCTCCATGAGGGTGATACTTACCCATTACATCCCCAACAATACGTGCAGATTTCTTAAATTGTTTATCAGGATAGACACCTAATTCTTCCATCCCATATAATATTCTTCTATGTACTGGTTTTAATCCATCTCTGACATCTGGCAAAGCTCTAGCAACAATAACACTCATTGCATAAGAAAGAAATGAATTTTTCATTTCAGTAGAAATGTTAATTTCAGTAACTTTGCTTTCTATCTTATCAATATCATCTAATTGATCATTTATATAATTTTCAGCCATAATATCCTCCTACACATCAAGATTTTTAACATATTCAGCGTTTTCTTGAATAAATTCTCTTCTACTAGAAACATCATCACCCATCAACATAGAGAATATTCTATCAGCTTCTAAAGCGTCATCTAATGTAACTTGCAACAAAGTTCTTTGATCTGGATCCATTGTAGTTTCCCATAATTGTTCAGGGTTCATTTCTCCAAGCCCTTTATATCTTTGTATAACCGGTTTTGTATTTAGTGTAGCTAAGATTTTTTCAAGTGCCTTTTCTTCATAAGCATACTGTATTGACTTTCCAGCTTGAACTTTATATAAAGGCGGCTGTGCAATATATATGTTTCCTTTTTCGATTAAAACTCTTAAATATCTAAAGAAAAACGTTAATAGAAGTGTTCGAATATGTGCCCCATCAACATCGGCATCCGTCATAATTATGATTTTATTGTATCTTAATTTTTCTATTTGGAATTCTTCGCCAACACCCGTGCCAAAGGCTTGTATCATAGATAAAATTTCTTTATTCATTAAAGCTTTATCTAATCTGGACTTTTCAACGTTTAAAACCTTACCCCTTAAAGGAAGTATTGCTTGAAATTCAGCGTCTCGGCCTTGCTTAGCAGAACCGCCAGCTGAATCCCCTTCCACTATATATATTTCTGAATGAGTTGGATCTTTAGATCTACAATCAGCTAATTTAGAAGCAAATCCCAAAGCATCTAATGGCGACTTTCTTCTAGTCGCTTCTCTTGCTTTTTTAGCAGCTAATCTAGCTCTTTGAGCCATTAATGCTTTTTCAATAACTGTTCTAGCATCATTAGGGTTTTCTAACAAAAATCTTTCTAAGCCCTCTTTCATTACTTGTGATACAGCTGTTCTTGCATCACTACTTCCAAGCTTTGATTTTGTTTGCCCTTCAAATTGCGGGTCTGGATGTTTAATTGAAACTATTGCAACTAAACCTTCTCTAGTATCTTCGCCTAATAATGATTCATCTTTTTTAAATATGTTTGTGGTTTTTCCATAATTATTTAAAACAGTTGTTAAAGTTCTTTTAAAGCCTTCTTCGTGTGTTCCGCCTTCTTGATTATTAATGTTATTTGTAAACGGATATATACTTTGAGCGTAACCGTTATTGTATTGCATCGCTATTTCAACAATAATATTATCTAATTGTCCTTCAAAATATGCTACATTATGGTGTAAAACATCCTTGCCTTCATTTAAAAAGCCTACATATTCTTTTACTCCACCTTCATAACAAAAATCCTTACGAACAATTTTTTCAGCTAATCTAGAATCAATAATTGAAAATTTAATCCCTTTATTTAAAAATGCTAATTGTTGAATTCTTGTTCTTAAAATTTCAAATTCAAAATATTGAGTTTCTTTAAATACTTCAGGGTCAGGCAAAAATGTAACAACAGTTCCGGATTTATCTGTATCGCCAATTATTCTTAACTCTTTTTCTAAAAATCCGTGATTGAATTCAATTATGTATTGTTGCCCATCTTTATGTATTTCAACTGTCATATATGTACTTAAAGCATTTACCACAGAAGCTCCAACTCCGTGAAGCCCACCTGATACTTTATAAGAATTGTGGTCGA
>CAZZPD010000094.1:0-5093 GCA_964655885.1 uncultured Candidatus Izemoplasmatales bacterium
GTATTTTTAATACTGCAGACTTAACAAAAATAAAAGATAATATTATTTACTCAGGCTCAACAATAAAATAAAAAGGAGAACATAATGTACAGAAAAAACATATGGAAAGATGTTTCAGAAGAAAAAACAAAAGCAATTTTTGATTTTAATGAAGGGTATAAAGACTTTCTAACTTTAGGAAAAACAGAACGCTTATGTGTTATTGAAAGTGAAGCTTTAGCAAAAAAACATGGTTATGTTTTACTAAGCGAATGTAAATCACTTAAACCTGGAGATAAAGTATATGTTGTTAATAAAAATAAGAATATCGCTTTATTTTTAATTGGTAAAAAGCCTTTAACTGATGGGATAAGAATTTTAGGTGCACACATAGATTCACCTAGATTAGATATTAAACAAAATCCTTTGTATGAAAAAGAAGAGTTTGCATTATTAGACACTCACTATTATGGAGGAATTAAAAAATACCAATGGGTAACTATCCCACTAGCAATACATGGTGTCGTTTGTAAAACAGATGGGACGACTGTATATATCAATTTAGGAGAAGAAGCATCAGATCCAGTTATTGGAATCTCTGATTTACTTGTCCATTTAGCAGCTGACCAATTAAAGAAAACAGCTAATGTAGTAATTGAAGGAGAAAACCTAGATATTACATTTGGTAGTATTCCTTTAAAAGACACTAAAAAAGACGCTGTTAAAGCAAACGTTTTAAAACTTTTAAAAGAAAAATACAATATTGAAGAAGAAGACTTCGTTTCTGCTGAACTAGAAATCGTTCCTGCAGGAAAAGCTAGAGATTACGGTTTTGATAGAAGTATGGTTGCTGGTTATGGCCATGATGATAGAGTTTGTGGTTATACATCTCTAAAAGCAATTTTAGATATTGAAGACCCAGAATATACTGCTTGTTGCATTCTAGTGGATAAAGAAGAAGTAGGAAGTATAGGCGCAACTGGAGCACAATCATTATTCTTTGAAAATTCCATCGCTGAAATTTTAAACCTTACAGGTAAATCAAATTATTTAGATCTTAAGAGAACAATGAGAAATTCTTTTATGT
Source organism: uncultured Candidatus Izemoplasmatales bacterium (assembly GCA_964655885.1). Classification (GTDB taxonomy): domain Bacteria; phylum Bacillota_I; class Bacilli_A; order Izemoplasmatales; family Hujiaoplasmataceae; genus 4572-104. Next base: position 1,067 of record CAZZPD010000094.1, read on the forward strand.
TATCAAGCGATGTATCTGCAGCGCTTGACCCGTTATATGCTAGTGTTAGCGATAAAAATAATAACGCATTATTTAATTATGGAATTGTTTTTAACAAATATACTGGTTCTAGAGGTAAAAGTGGAAGTAATGATGCTGAACCAGAATATATTGCTTGGATAAGAAAAATCATGGATGAATCAAATATTCATTACCAAACTAGTGAACTTGGTAAGGTTGACCAAGGTGGTGGCGGGACTATCGCATATATTCTAGGAAAGTATAATATGAATGTCGTAGATGCTGGCGTAGCAGTTTTAAATATGCATTCACCAATGGAAATAGTATCTAAAGCTGATGTTTATGAAGCATATCTTGCATATAAAACATTTTTAGTAAAATAAAAAGGGTTCAAAACCCTTTTTTTTGATCATGGTGCTCCTACCGAGAATCGAACTTGAATTTCAGCATTACCATTGCTGCGTTTTACCATTAAACTATAGGAGCCAGTGCTATAATTATAAATTATAGAAGAAAAAAATGCAATAGATTACTTTAATATTATATTTAATTATTTTTAATTATTGCAAATTACCTTAATATTTGATATAATAACCGATAAGGGGGTATTTTTATGTTAGAAATTAGAAATGTATCAAAAACCTATAACAATAAGACGAAAGCAAATGATAATATATCATTAACCATCGAACCTGGTGACATCTATGGTTTTATTGGACATAATGGTGCTGGTAAAACAACTCTGTTAAAATCTATTTCTGGTATTATTAATTTTGATGAAGGTGAAATATTGATTTGTAATAAGTCAATTCAAAAAGAGCCTTTAGAAGCAAAAAAACAAATTGCTTATATTCCTGATAATCCAGACATCTATGAATCATTAACTGGTATTCAATATTTAGATTTTATATCAGATGTTTTTGAAGTTGGATTAGAAAAAAGAAAAAGTTTAATTGAAAAATACTCAACTATGTTTGAAATGAGTTCAGTTTTAAATAATCCAATCTCATCATATTCCCATGGTATGAAACAAAAAGTAGTGATAATGGGAGCTTTAATTCATAATCCTAAAGTAATCCTTTTGGATGAACCTTTTGTTGGATTAGACCCTAAAGCTAGCTATTTGTTAAAAGAAGTATTTAAAGAATTATGTGAAAATGGCTCATTAATATTCTTTTCAACTCATGTATTAGAAGTGGCTGAGAAACTATGTAGTAAGGTAGCGATCATTAAAAAAGGTAAAATTGTAGCCCATGGACCAACTGAATCTGTTATAAAGGACAATTCTTTAGAAGAAATCTTCTTAGAATTATTGAATGAAACTGATGTATAAGACTCTAATGAAAATCTTTTTCAAGGAAAACTTCTCGCTAAGAAGAATTCTTGGAACAGATATTAAACATCATAAAGGCAAAGCTATACTAATCATTGCTTTGTTAATCTATGGGTTAGGAGCTTTTCTATTTACATTTGGATTAATGTTTTTTGATTTGGCAGGAACATTAAATCAAATTGGTCTAATAAATACTTTATTAATATACGGTTTTATCTATGGTACAATGCTATCAATTATGTTTGTTTTATTTAGAGCTAATGGTTATTTATTTAATTATAAAGATTATGAAATTTTAGAACCATTACCAATTAAAAATAATACTGTTTTAGCTGCTAAAACTACAGTAATGCTTACGTTTATTTTAGCTAGTGTTTTAGTTGTTTTAGCACCGATAATGTTTTCATATTATTATCATGGTGGATTTGACTTTTTAAGTTTTATCTTTATGTTATTTGCATTAATAACAATTCCAATTATACCTACTGTGGTATTTTCGTTTATATCTATGTTGATTGCGCGTTTAACTTCTAGATTTAGAAAGAATAATATTGTATACATCATATTGTTATTCGCTGTATTTTTAGGACTTATGTATCTATCAATATCAATGAATAGTATGGGTGATATTAACCCATTATTAAATCAAAGAGCATTCATGGAAAAACTAGGTGGAATTTATCCACCTATCAAATGGTTTGTTGAAGCGGTAGCTGATAAGAACTTCATCAGTTTATTACTTTTAATAGTAAGCAATATAGCTGTTTTTGCTGGATTTATTTTCGCAGTTAGAAAACTTGTTAGAGCTACTAATCAAAGAGGGTTAACAAAAGTTGTAAGAAAAAATAACAAAAAAGCTGTAAGTAAAAAAAGAAGTGTAATTGCTACAATAGCAGCGAAAGAATCTAGAACATTCTTTAATACACCAATTTATGTATTTAATGTTGGATTTGGTCCTGTGATATTACTAGTATTATCTATAGCTAGTCTATTCTTTGGAGAACAAATTGAAGAATATCTTACGACATTTATAAGTTTTGGAATAGATTTTGAAATCGTGATATTAATTTTGATTGGATTTACATTATCTATGACTTATTCTACAGCTGTATCACTATCTTTAGAAGGTAAAAATTTATGGATGATTAAATCACTTCCAATAAAGGCTAGTACAGTTATGCATGGGAAGATGTTATTTAATATTTTATTAGGTTTACCAATTGCTATATTAGCTTTATTGTTATTTACATTTACACTTGATATTACTATGATCAGATTATTAATTATGATTGTTTTTGTTACTAGTATTTCATTAGTTGTTACAACAATAGGTTCAATTATAAATCTATATATGCCAAAATTTGAATTTAGAAATCCTGCAGAGGTAGTAAAACAAAGTGCTGGAGCGTTTTTAGGAATGTTTTCTACATGGATAATTTTATTTGGAGACGGCTTTTTATTTTATAAAATATACGAAGGTATAGGATTTGAATGGGGCTTTGTTATTTTATCTTGTATTAACTTAATACTAGCTACAATTTTCTTATTTATTGTAAATCAGAAGGCAGAAAGCCTTTTCATAAAATTTGAGGTGTAAAACACCTCTTTTTTATAGGTTTTTTAGTTTGTAATTTTTTAAAATTATGATATAATCTAAACGGTATTTTATATTATATATAAAACTTATGAAAGGAAACTTAATATGACAAAGTATGTTTATTTATTTAGAGAAGCTAATCAAACAATGAGAAACCTTCTCGGTGGTAAGGGAGCTAACCTTGCTGAAATGACAAATCTTGGTATGCCTGTTCCTCAAGGGTTCACAGTTTCAACTGAAGCTTGTACACAATATTATAAAGATGGCAGACGTATCAACGAAGAAATCGAAAAACAAATCTTAGATGCACTTCATGAAACAGAAAAAATAACTGGAAAGACTTTTGGAGACAACGAAAACCCATTCTTAGTATCAGTTCGTTCTGGAGCTAGAACTTCTATGCCTGGTATGATGGATACTATCCTTAACTTAGGATTGAATGATGTTGCTGTTGAAGGATTAGCAAAAGTTACTGGCAACCCACGTTTTGCTTATGATTCTTATAGAAGATTCATAACAATGTTCAGTGATGTTGTTATGGAAATTCCTAAGTCAAACTTTGATGAAATCTTTGATGCTAAGAAAGAAAGTAGAGGCATCGAAGAAGATACTGATTTAACTGCAGAAGATTTAAAAGAAATCGTAGCTAGCTTTAAAGTTAGATACAAGGAATTAGAAGGCGAAGATTTCCCTCAAGATCCTAAAGAACAATTAATCAATGCTGTTAAAGCTGTATTTAGATCATGGGACAACCCAAGAGCTAACTATTATAGAAGAATGAACAACATTCCTTACGAATGGGGAACTGCTGTTAACGTTCAAGCTATGGTATTTGGTAATATGGGTGAAACTAGTGGTACTGGTGTTGCATTTACTAGAAACCCAGCTACTGGTGAACACAAATTCTTTGGAGAATACTTATTCAATGCACAAGGTGAAGATGTTGTTGCTGGTGTAAGAACTCCAAAACCAATTTCTGAATTAGAAAAAGACAATCCTGAAGTATACAAACAATTCAGAGAAATTTCAGACAAATTAGAAAAACATTACAAAGATATGCAAGATATGGAATTCACTATCGAAAGAGGAGAATTATT
>CAZZPD010000095.1:0-5091 GCA_964655885.1 uncultured Candidatus Izemoplasmatales bacterium
CTTTACTAATTATTCTTTCAATCTCTTTTTCTACATTTTCAAGCATCTCTCTATTGATAGTATTTTTAATCCCACGACCATAAATTCCCATAGCTATGCTATTGGAAAATTTTATTTGGATATCTGGATATATTCTTCTGAATGCCATGCATACTAAGTATCTCATGCTTGTCGCATAGATCCTCGTTGAATCATAGAATGAATAATCTAAAAACTCAACATTAGCATCATATGAAACTCGATAAGTTAATTCCCTTAAACGGTTATTAACTAGCGCTGCGTAGAATACTCCCTCATAATTTTTAGAAAGGTCTGCTAGTCTGACATAAGAGTCAAAATGGTAGACATCTTTTCCTACTGTAATCTTCAAAATATCACCTTCTATTTTTGAGAGTGTATTTCTATTTTACTATATTTTTTTGTAAATGCAAGCGTTTCCATATTTTGTAAAAACTTTTTTTGGTATTTTTATAAATAAAGTAATAAATATATAGTATAATAAATTTAATGTATAAGGGGGCTAATATGTTGTTACTAAGTTTTTTCACTACAACAGGTATGGATGAACATCCAGGTAATTATTTGTTTGATTACCCTCATTTTATATATATATTAATTAATATCATAATGTTTATCATTCTTTGGAAATTGCTTAAACGTAGTAGTATTAAAAAACAGAATATATTAATAACTATATTCTTAATCTTAATATTAGTATTAAAGTATGCAGGAGATGCTTTATTCATATATGAATATTATAATGTTTCCCCCGCTTTATCTAGTTATCCACATGCATTTTGGGATGTTGATACCTTCTTTTCATTTCAAATGTGCGGTGTTACTAATATTCTTTTACCTTTAGTTATTTGGTTTAATATTAAACCATTAAAAGAATTCGTCTTTGCTTCATCCATTCTTGGCGGAGCGGCTGTTATTCTTTACCCTGTAACAGTTTTATATGGACATCCTTATATGATTACCCTACCAATAATAAGAAGCGTAGTAATCCACTTCTTCTTGCTGTTTATACCTTTATACTTAATTAATCGTGGAGATTATAAGCTTACAGCTAAAAAATCATGGCAAGTAGCTTTAGGACTTATCTTACTAGCTCTATGGTCTACATTCGGTAATTACGTGATTGATAAAGGAGACAATAATCTTTATCTTATGGAAAATCCTTTCTTAGGTGGACCAATACCTTTATTAAATATAATTCCAAATGGTTGGCATATTCTTTTACTAGCAGTTTTAGTTACAATTGGTTATATCCTAATTTATCAGATTACAAAAATATTCGAACCAGATTTTATAAAAAAAATAAAGACAAAAAAAAGAGCCTCGTAAGGCTCTTTTATATTAGTGATTGATATAGAGTAATGAGATTTTGAATATCTAAATCAATTAGATAATTAAAATCATCCTCAGTAGTATAATTATCAGACATATTATATATATCAATTACTAAATATAATTTAGTCTGACTTATTTGATACATATTTGAGTATACATAGGCTGTATATGGTTCTATTGATATTGTATAATCAGTACTGCCTGCGATTACTTCAGGAGTTTCGGATGCATCCGTACCGGCAGTATAGTCATTATCAAATAGATCATTGTAATCACTTTGTGTAGCATTAGTACTAGATCGATTTGTAGTATAATAATCATTTATTATTTGTTCACTATCATGTTGTAAAATTGATAATGTAACAATATTAGTGATTCCTGAAATCATCTCTTGTAAGCTAAGTTCTTCTTCATAAGTATCGCTATAAATACCTACTAAGGCATAAGCATTAGCTTCTGTAAATAAACCTGATTCAATACCTTGGCTGTAGACTGATTCTAGCAAATCATCTACAGTCATATTTCTTGCATCTAAAGCTTCAACGAAATCATTAGAATCATCTGTATTACCATTTATATTAACGACTCGATTGAATGAATTAAGTTTAACTTCAATACTTGGATTTATATCAATCGTTAAAGTAGTTATTGGAGTAAAATTTAAATATAGATAAAATGATAAAGTTAAAAGTAATAATAACGATGAAAGAGACATCAATAATCTAGGAATAAAGATGTTTTTCTTAATTGGTTCCTTGGGAATGATAAAATCAGTGAAATTAATTTTATCACTTTGATTAGGAATATTAAATTTAGCTGATTTCTGTAACTTCTTATTGAAATCTCTTAATTTCATATTATTTATCCTTTATATGATTCTTCATTTTTTTTACTGCTTGTTGATAAATCCAGGTTATAGTTCCTATTGGTTTATTAAGTATTAAAGCAATCTCACGATGTCTTAAGTTCTCTAAATTATGTAATAGAAATACATTTTTTTCTTGATTATTTAAAACGCTTAAAGCTGATTTAATCATCTCTTCATTACTAGCACTTAATTCTAAAAATGCATCGTAAGAAAAATTATCAATATCAGAATCTATAATCCTAACTTCTCTTTTCCGCTTATTATATTCATTTATAGCTAAGTTCTTAGCAATTGTTAAAATATATGCCAATGAATTCTTTGCATTGTAGCTGTAAATTTTATCTAAGAACTTTAAATAAGTATCTTGCATAATATCTTCAGCTAGTGCTTTATCTTTTAATATTGGTAAAACGATAAAAAATATTTTTCTGTACGTTAGTTTATATATGATATCAAAAGCTACTTGATCGCCATTTTTAAACATTTTAATGTACTTTTCTAGATTGTCATCCAAGATACCTACCTCCTTTAAAATATATTTTATCATTTTAAAGAGGTTTAATAAATGACTTTCCATTAATATAAACAATCAAACCTCTTAATTTATTGGAAAAAAAAAGACAAATTAATTGTCTTTATAAAGAATGCTTCCTTATTTTGCCATCACGTTTATGTACAACTACTGAAGTACCTTGATTAATTGCTTTAATTGTAGCGAAAGCAATGGCTTCTTTTTGGGTTTCGAGAACATTAATAACGGCTTCAGCACCTTCTCTTTTAACATACCACTTATTCTCTTCTTTAAGATATAAAACGTGATATCTTTTTGATTCGTGATTTGTTCCATCCATTTCAAATGCTTTTTCCCAATTAGCTTTCATATTAACAATTTCATCTTCATCGTCGTCGTAACTATAAAAACTTCTTTTTGATTTTTGAAATTTTAAATTTTCTTGATTAAAATTCGCAGTGTCAGATGCTTTTTTATCAGCAACTTTTTGTTTTCTGAGTTTTTCTTGGTTTTCTAGTTCATATTCATCAAGATTACTGTCAATTTCATCTTCGGCATCTTCTTCCTGTCTATTCCCAGAGATGTGGGTAATAATAGTAGGGATGGACTCATCATTGACTATTTCTGTTTCAGTTGAATCTTCTACAATATCATCAATAACAGGAGTTTTGGCTTCAATTGGTTTATTTGTATCTTCAGTTATAATCTCTTTAGTAGGTCGAGAATATATTATATAAAATATAATAATCACTAAAATAGCCCCAATAAGTATTAGAAAGAAACTCTGATATTCAGTCCAGAAACTCAAAAGCATAAACATCACCTCCTAAAACAATTTAAGCTGTATATTCAAATCTGGTTTATATAAGTTAATAATATCTTTCATTGCATATAAAATTTTATTTTTTTTGCATAAGATAACAAAATTCTTTTTTAAATCTAATATGTTCGGACTTTCCCAAACAAATTTCATTCCATATTTATCTTTAAATATATTCATTAACTCAGGATAACCTATGTCAATTATATCATAAAAAGCTTTAATTTTTTTAGAATCAAATTTAATTGAAAAACTCGGATAAATAAAGTCAGCACTAGATAAAACTGCTTTTTTTAATAATTGGATAAAATCATTGATATTATCATTAATATAAGGAATTACTGGTTTTATTAAAAGTCCAGAGTTAATGTTTGATGATTTGATTTTTTGAACCAGTTTTATAGCTGTTTCAACATCAATATTATTATCTAATAAAGCTGAATCAGAGCTTAATACAGTAGTTGGAATGCTTATTAATAATGGAAATTCTTTTGAAAAACTCTCTAACAAAGGTAGATCATTAATTAGTTTTAATGATGTTGTTTCTAAATACAATCCCATTTTATATTTTTTAAGGATATTTAGAATTTTTTCAATAGAATCAATACCCGAATAAATATCGGGATTATTTTGAATTCCAATTATAGCTGGATCTTTGGTCGATAACTCCGTTTCCAAGAAATCATACATTTCTGGAAAAAATGTAATAATATCAGATTTAAAAACAGGATTTTGGTCAATTGATGTTGAGTAGTATCGATAGGACGGATTATTACCATTCAAAAAATTTAAGAAATAATCCACACCAAAAAATCTATTCTTATATTTGTTTGGAGTCAAAATATGCAGATTTAGATTATTCATAATACTCCTTTCTAAAAACGCCACAATATAGTAATTAACACAAAGAAAACTACTATAAGCCAGTAATTATACATGGTAAAAGTCTTTTTTACATTACAATATATTTTATCTAATTTTTTAGTTAGACTTCTAGCTTTTTTTGGAAGTTCATTTCTTATAACAAATAAGAAAGGTCTTGTTTCATTATAACAAATATTATCTTTGTTTATCTCTAATTCTTCAGCTATTTTTATTATATCATCTTTTACTAAATTATAATCTTTTTTAAAAGTATTGAATAAAAAATAACCAAAAATCCGCTTTTTATAAAATATTAAATATGTAACAACATATAAAACAAGACCTATTCCTGTAGTAATAAGAAAGGCAACTAGGTTTTCGGTATCGATAAAGAAAATCATAACACCTAATAAGATAATCACATATAATAAGGTTATTCTATTAATTGAAAAATGATATTTAAAAAAGCTATTTAAAGTAATATAACCAAGGATTGAAGTTATTATTATTTTTAACGCTATTGTTAATGTAATCATAACTCTCTCCTTATAAATGGTTTAACTAAAGCCATAAGTTCCTCTAAGCTTAGTTCATCAGTTACTTTAAGAACTGGTACAACTACATCTTCTAACCAAAGAAGGTGTTGACGTCTTGATCTCTGAGTTTCAGGATTGT
>CAZZPD010000096.1:0-4993 GCA_964655885.1 uncultured Candidatus Izemoplasmatales bacterium
CAAAGTACAAGATATTCAAAACGCAACCATTACATTAAGAAGAGACTTTGGTTTTCTATATGATAATAAACATTATCTAATTAATCTAGATAAATATGGCGCTTCTTTCTTAAGAGTAGTTCAAGATAAATACTAAATAATATGTTTAAAAGGCCCTTAAATAGAGCCTTTTATTTAATATTCATAATGAAATCTATCATTACTTCTTTATTCAAAGCAAATTAAACATTCTTATCAATATTTATTCGTGCAATAATCTCTCCATCAACATATTCATTTGTTTCAATAAACCCTACTTTTTTATAGGATTTTCTAGCTTTCTGATTATTTTCATGATATGAAATTTGAATGGTTTTTAACTCTTTAATTTGCATGAGTTCATCTACTACAAGTTTTAAAGCTTTTGTTCCATAGCCAAGTCCTTGTTTCGGTGATGTAATCATGAGTCTACTTATATACCCTTTTTGTTCTTGTTGATTGTAATCATACATAATGAACCCAACCAGTAAATCATCATCATAGATCCCTTTAGCTACACTGACTCCATCAGCGTATGCTTCTGCTAGACTAAATATATTAGGTGCAACTAATTTTTTATCCTGATCTGACAAAGGTAAATTAATAATATCTATAAAGTTATGCATCGTTATTTTCTTTAAATTAATCATAGATAATCTCCTTTTCACACATTTAGATGTTTTACAAATATATACTATCACTATTAATTATAGCTTACAAGTAAACATCTAGTATTGTATGTTGTATAAATAACAAATTTTATATACTAATCAATGACGTTTATAAAAAAAGTACTAATTCTCTAAAAACTAATACATAATAATAAATATATTATATAATAAGGTTATAAAAGGAGATATTATGATTAGAATATTTAAAAGATTGTTGCTTTTGGGAATTTTTGTCATGGTTGGATTCATTACAATCGGATGTTTTGAAAACACAACAACTGATAATACTCAACAAAGCACTTCTACATCTAACAATACTACCGATTCAACAACGATAACAAATACAACTGAAGACACAACTACAATTGGAATTACTACAACAGAGTCAACTACTACAAATAATACAACGACACAACCACCAGCTACAACGACTACTACAACTTTAATGGAAGAGGAGTATGAAAATCTTGATGAGCTTAACATATCTTTAAATAGATTAGATAATGCTATTTTTGAGATTGATTTTGATTCGATTTTTGCGGATTCATTTATCTCTAATGAATCGCAAACAACTGATTTATCTTATCAATCAAAATCATATCAAATAACAAGACTTGCATCAGGAAATGAGGATGAAACATATAATCCTGAAGATTATACTCGACATCCTTATTGGAATCAATTTGCATACAACAACAGCATTTTTGAAATGCCTAATGAAGTAAATAATATGTATATCTTTGATACAACGTTAAATTCTTTTAATAATTTAGCAATGAATAATCTATATGATTGTGCAGAAAGTCAAACAAGAGCAGCTAAAGAATTATCTAATTGGGCTATTGATCATATTACTGTCATGGATACATGGATTATCAATGATAATTTAGATCGAAAGTTCTTATTAAACTATGATGATACCAATGATCAGGTTAACTTATATTCCATATATGATATTGAAATTTATAATACTATGTCCTATGAAAAAACAACCATATACTATAATCAAAAAGGTGAAGAGGTTATTGAATATTGGGTTAATCAGGTTGACTTTAATAGCGGAAGAACAGTTAATATTTATTACAATTCTATCGCTGCTAGAGATTTTAATTATTATAATAATGAAGTCTATGATTCAGGAGCGACTTATCATCATTATAGAGGAGTGAATCTTGGAAGTGATGGTCATTATACCTATTATGATAATACATGGGGTATTAAGTCTGGTGATTATGGATGGTATTCTTATAGTCCTAGGGTTAACGTGTCAGAAGAATTAATTGATAATGATTATAATCCTACGATTCATGTATATTGTCCTAACGGAGATTCTAATGTAATTAAAATCAATCAATATGGTGATGTTTATCATATTTCATTATATTTACCTTCCATGGATGGTTTAGAAGGAATTGTAATTGAAAAAGATGGATTAACGACTGATAATGTAGATAGTTTAAGTACTCAAGAATTCTTAATTAATGAAGGATATATACCTCTTCCAGATTATTATACATTGGATGACCAATCGATTTATGTTACTGGTATTGATACAATAAATGGTAGGTTTTTGACTACTGATGGACTTTGGAATGATTCGGTCCTTTTAAAATCTGTTGAATTAGATATCGGGTTTGAAGGGGAAAGAGAATACGCTGAATATGCTAAGTATTATGGGATATTAAATCTTGATGTTACAGCTAGTAACGTAGAATCAGCTTTAGATGAATTATATGCATATTTAAATCATCTTGGTTTAACATATAAGTATGATGATATAAATTTATTGTTTGATGAAACTGCAGAATTCTTTGAAAACTACAATGCGATTATAAAAAATATAAGAATCACAAATGATGTGATGCATATCGATGATTTCCCATATGCTGATTTTACTAGTTTAGGACAAACATACAATGATATAAAAGACTATATAATGATTAAAGATACAATCATTGATATGCAAACATTGTATGATGAAATCAATATGGAAGATATGCCTTTAAATACAGGAGTAAACACAGTAGAATTCATTCAATTAAATGATCATTTTGATGGAGTAGCTTCTATCAGCGAACTAGGAATTGATACTTCTGATTTAACATTTACATTTAATCAATCTCCTATATTACAAGGAGATAAGAACTATACAATTTTTTATGCTTTAAGTGTCCAAGATAAAGATTATATTATTGGTCAAGAAGCTAATCAACTATATCAATATGTTGATTTAGTTATTGATGGAAATGCGTTAATAAATATTGAGCCAACATTAATTGATGGCACCTATGCGTTTACAATGTTTTTAGGCAAGGTAACTGAAGAAGGATATGTAAGGATTAGTGATGTTGTTCCTATTCCAATTTCTAGTTTTACAGCATTTGAAAAGGACGTTATAAACAGTGAATTAGGAGGTTCGTTTGACCTAAGATATCTTTATAATGAAGGTGTATCATATCTTGATACCACATTTATTGATACAACCCCTCCTAATGTAGGGTTTGAAACTGTCATGGCTATTTTAAGTGGTGATGTCTTATTAGATACCCCATTAGATTTTAATGTAACCTCGACGATTGAAACACTTCTAGAATATATTTTATTTGTAGAAGATAATTATGATGAAGAAATTATATATGGCTATTCTAACTTCACATTTAATGGTGTCATAGTCAATAATTTTACTGATCCAATTCTAACTGGAGATTATACATTTACTGTTAGTGATCAAGCAGGTAATTCAACAACAATCTCTTTTACTATAAATGTGTATTGTAATGTAACCTTCTTAGATCAAGATAGCAATATCATTGATGAACAAATGGTGGTTTATGGTGGTACTGCAGTAGCTCCTGCTGTTGAAGAAATGGAAGGTTTTACCATTACTTGGTCAGGTGAATTAGATAATATTACTGAAAATGTGTATTTAGTTCTTTCTTATGTAATGGATGAATAGAGTGTTTTTAATAACTCATTATAAAGGAGCGAATTTACTCGCTCCTTTTGTTTATTTATATGCAAACTATTCACTAAATAGTATACCGTATTCATTAGATTGATATCATTCTATTCTTTCTCCTAATAGTAATTCTACCCCTTCAAGAGGATTTATTAAAATATAAATATCATATATATTTTCATGATAATACTTCTCAAATATATAGTTATAATAATATATTATGGCATTAACTGCTCAGGAAATCCAATTAATCTCCAATAGTTATTAAATCTATTTTCAGTTCCTAGTATTGTTATAGTTAAAAAATTATTTTGAAAAAAAGCTGATGTTTCTATTGTTTTTACTGTGCTTGAGATGGTTAAAATTTTAATTAGATTGCTTTCAAAAGCAGAAGCTTCTATTTTAATTACTCCTTCGGGAATAATTAAACTTCTTATACTATTATTTTTAAATGCTTCTAGAGGTATAACTTCTAAATTATTAGAAATAATTAAAGTCTCTATATTATTATAATTGAATGATTTTTCACCTATTGTTGATACATTGTTTGGTAGTAGTAAATCTACTATTTCGTTATAACTGAATGCTGAATCTCCTATTGTAGTCACAGTGTTTGATATTGCTATATCAACAATTAAATTGTTTATAAATGCACTAGCTTCAATTGTTACAACTCCTTCTGGGATTGATAAACTTGTGATTTGGTTATCACTAAAAGCCTTATAAGGAATTGTTAATAGATTTTCAGACAAAGTTAATTGGGTTATCTGATTATTACTAAACACTGAATCTCCTAATGTAGTAATATTGTTAGGGATTATTAAACTTGTAATTTGATTATTATAGAATGCAGTTTCTCCTATTGTTGTTACTGTTTTTGATATTGTTAAATCAGTTATTAAGTTATTTATAAATGCACTAGTTTCAATTGTTACAACTCCTTCTGGAATTGATAAACTTGTGATTTGGTTATCACTGAAAGCTTTATATTGGATTATTGTTAAGTTTGAAGATAAAGTTAAACTTGTAATTTGATTATTACTAAATGCTGAATCTCCTAATGTAGTAATATTGTTAGGGATTATTAAACTTGTAATTTGATTATTATAGAATGCAGTTTCTCCTATTGTTGTTACTGTTTTTGATATTGTTAAATCAGTTATTAAGTTATTTATAAATGCACTAGTTTCAATTGTTACAATTCCTTCTGGAATTGATAAACTTGTGATTTGGTTATCACTAAAAGCGTTATAAGGAATAGTTGATAGGTTTTCAGATAGAGTTAATTGGGTTATCTGATTATTACTAAATGCTGAATCTCCTATTGTTGTTACACTGTTTGGGA
>CAZZPD010000097.1:0-4974 GCA_964655885.1 uncultured Candidatus Izemoplasmatales bacterium
AAGAAAGTTAAAAAGAAAAGCCCAAATGGGCTTTAAAATATCGTTTGTTAATTAGCGATAATTATATATGATACAACTCGTTGCAACATTTTAAGTTGCGACTAGTTATTGTATGCATGTGATATGAAACCAACTGTATATTTTGCATATCAGTCAGATTTATTTTAAACAAATTTAAACATCGCTTTGTATTGTTTTATATTTCCGTTCAGAACGTTCACGAATCATAAATGCTATACCGCCTAACATTCTAAATATACTTGTTATGATCAATGCATATATAATTCCTTTTTTTTCATAAAAATAATGACCTATTAAAGGTGATATTGCCAATGTAATATTTGTTAAGATATTGTAATATCCAACATAAATAACTCTGTTTTTCTCAGGAACCACTTCTAACATATCACTAAATAAAACAGTAATTGTTCCTGAAGTAAATATTCCAGATAAAGAAGAGAATACTACAAGGACTATAAGACTTTTAGATATTATATATAATAATGGTGTTATAGCCATTCCAAATGTACAAATATAAGCAATTTTCTCATTACCATATTTTTCAATTAATCTAGGCCAAATACGCAGAGAAATAAGCATTGTAATCGCAGAACCAACAGTAATTAATGATAACCAAAACTCATCCGCACCCAAAGTCTTAATAGTGTATATAGAAAACAAAGGCCAACCCATTTGCCATCCAAAATGAAATATTGTAGAACTTAAAACAAACTTAGTATAACGTTTGTTTTTAAATACTTTTTTAAAGCTACCTTTAAATTTGATATGTTCTTCTTTTTCCCTAGGTATATAATTTAACTTTTTAAAAACATAGAAAGCTAACAATCCAAAAACAAATGCCATAACATAAAAAATACGATATATAAAAATATACTCACTGTTATCCTGGGCGAAATATCGAAATATTAATCCAGAACTTATAGTAACTACAGTCGTAAATAAAATTGTATAAATACTTCTTTTAGATAATACTCTAGCTCTTCTCAATGGAAATATTTCCGCGGTAATATTTTGATAGCTAATATTGTAGATTGAAATTGGAACCATTAACAATGTTAAAATAAGTATAAATGCCATTACTTGATAATTAGCTGGCAACATCGGAATAAAAAACATTGAAAAGATAATAACCGCCATAGCTAGAACTAAATTGGCGGTTATTTTTTGTTTATCTGCTATCTTATTGATGATGAAGGCTGCTGGTAAAGCTGTGAAAATCATTATAATCCCTTTTGTAGAATTAATTAATGAAAAATGGAATTCATTTCCACCGATTCGTTCTAAAAACTTCATCGCATATGGATTATAAAAAACATTCATTAATTCAAATAAAACTCCAAAAGTAATAAAGATTCTCAAATTATATTTAAACTTATCGCTCATAAAAAAATCACCGTTGTTCTTGTAAATGTTACAAAGTTTCAATATATTTTTTGTTTCTCTTTATATTAAATACTTATACGAATTGATTATATCTCTATAACCACAAACAATCAATAATTATTTATTATTTGTTATATGGTAACAAGTAAATCTCCAACAAAACATAATAACAATTTTAAGTATTGATTCTACTAATTTCACCATAATTACTTCTTTTGAAAGGAATTCTTTTCAATTATAACCGCTAGGGAAATAGCTATATGCTTATATTTTTTTGGGGAAACTACTTAGAATTTTGTTACTAATATTTTACCATATCATAATTGGTTTTTTTTGCGTTTTTCTTTATACATAGATTCATCAGCTTTATTGATAATATCTATTGAATTATGCAAAACAAGCTTTTAATAATCTAATCATCTTACTTCAAGCAGATATTTTCTGTTCTCTTCAGTTATTCCCCATACCACTATTTAGCCACTACTATTTGATTAATTCAACCATTAGTAGAATTATATCCACTAAAAAGTTTTTGATAATAAACTATTGATAGCGTACTATAAACTCATCAAAAGAATATACAAATTAAAGGAGATTTTTATGGATTATAATAAATTACTCGTTTTATCAACAACAGCTTATCAGCAAGGAAAACTACAAGAAGCTTATGAAATATTGATGAATAATAGAGATGCTTACACCAAAGATACAATCCTATATTATTATTCCATTTTTTTTGCTTGTAAATTAAATAAAGCTGAAGTTGCTTTGGATTTTTTTAATGAAGCAGTGATAACTCATGGAATGTGGTTTAACACACAATTTTTAGATAGTGACCCAAGTTTAGATGTAATACGAGACTTAGATGATTATAAAAATATTTATAATATATGTAAGCAAAGACAAGTTGATTTAAGATTTTCAGGAGAAAAAAAGATTGATATATCTATTCCTGAAATTGTAACAAATAAATTATTCTTTATGTTACCTGGTAATTTTCAATCTATAGATTCAGTAAAAGAAACTTTTAATCAAAATTCCATTAAAGATTATATTATTGCTATACCGCAAAGCAGAGAGTTACATTCGTACTTAAAGCATTTGTGGGGTGATACTAATTTTGGATTAAAGGTTATATTAGAACATTATAACGAAGTTGTAAAAGAATATAATATCAATGAAAATGAAGTCATATTATCTGCTTTCGCTGCTGGAAGCGGAGTTGCATTTAAAGCATTGATAGAAAATGCTATACCTGTAAATAAAGCCATCTTTTTCGCTCCATATATTTCAGATTTAGAATTACTTGAGCCACAAATACAATCTCTTAAAGAAAGAAATATTAAAATCTTTATTATATGCGGAGAGAATGACCCTCATTATTTACCAATTTCAAATGATTTTGACAAATTACTAACCAAACATAATGTAAATCATAAATATTTAGTACTTAGTGATTTAGATCATTCATTTCCTAAAAATATTGAAGAAATTATAAAGCAAGCAAATATATATTTCGATAGTTCAAATTAAGATAATTAGTATTGACTAAAACAATATAGTAAAAGCAGACAAAATTTTGAGAAATTGTGTCTGCTTTCTTTTTTATATTTATTTAAATATAGTATTACCCAGAATATTTCTTTACATAAAGCCTCATTTTTTCTTTAACCGTTTCTGATTTGAAGTATTTGTTGATGTCTTCATCATTTAAAGTATATCCATCAATAACTAATTGGATGCATGATTGTGCAATTATTATCTCTCTTTGTTCTGTATTAAGTAAAGTGGCTTCAAAATCAATTTTCATATCATTATCAACACCTCTGATCATACTCTTATATATTCCGTTGTTTGAACCTAAAATATCTTTCATTCTAATAATCGATTTGATTGAATCAATTACTTCTTCTACATTTACTTTTTTATTAATTTTCTTTCTAAATTCTCCTGCACTCAATATTTGATCAACAGTTACCTCTAAAACATCGCTAAGTGGTAACAAAATTGATGTTTCTGGTAATGCATTTCCTGTCTCCCATTTTGATATTGCTTGAAAACTAATATTTAACTTATTAGCTAATTCTTTCTGTGTTAAACGCATTTCAATGCGTTTATCTTTTATATATTTCCCTACCTCAATTGTATTCATCTCAAGCCTCCAACTCTAATAGTATACTCTAATAATAGTGATTTGACAAAAAATAGGTGGACTATATAAGATACATAGTATAAAATGCAATTACCTATGATGTAACTCATGTATCACTTTTAATTCCAACCTAATATTGTATGATAACATCACATTTCTTAACAAATGTATTTTAATTAAAAACTTTTAATTTGGATCAATATTTTTGTCAATTAATCTATTCATAAGATTTGTACAAATTCTATCAATATCCCAATGGTTGGGATTAAAGTAAGAGACATTCGATAGTATTATCACTGCACTTTTTGTTTCAACATTGAATTCCATGGCAGACTTGTATCCTCCTCCTCCACCATTGTGCCAAAACACCTCTCGGTTATTGCTTCCTTTAACAATATGAATACCAAGCCCTACTTTCATTTCGGAATCGACAATAAGAGTTGGTTTTCTCATTAATTCAAGGGCTTTATTATTTTCATCAAAATGAGCTTTAACATAGCTAGCTAAACCCTTAACACATGAATATACTCCTCCTGCAGCAAGTAGCATATTCATATCCCAATTCTTAGTCTCAATACCATCTTTATCCAAACCTTCGACAATAATGTTATTCACACCTTTTATGTCGGTTGATGTATTAATCATATTATATTTATCAAACACCTTATCTTTTAATAAATTCTTGAATGGAATACCATATTTTTGTGACAGAGTATAACCTAATAACCCAAACCCAAAGTTTGAATATGAATACTTTCCATAAATGTCATCATTATATAGTGACAGTGTTTTCAGTGTGTCGATCATTAAATCTTCATCAAACTTCGCGTAATACTCTCTTAAACTATCCACATTAGCTTCAAAACTAGTATCTCTGCTCATAAAACCAGAGCTGTGATTTGCAAGATTTTCTAAACTATCATCAATGCTTCTATCAAATGGAAAAGTATAGAAGTCTTCAACACGTGATTTAACATCTAAATTATCATGTACTACTGCATCAGCTAAAACAGTTGCTGAAAGCACTTTGGAAATTGAACCTATCCCAAAAACACTTTCCTCATTATTAATAACAGCTACATTGTTATTCTTCTTGTATCCATAATACTTGATTTCTCCTTTATCAATAATCGCTAATGATAATTGAGTATTTTGTGGGAAGTTTACAAAATAATTCTTAACAATTTCATTCACTTCTAAATCATTATTATTTTTTTTCATAATCTTCTCCTTTTGATATAATAGTCAGTTATATTAAATAGACTTAATATCTATGTTTTGTTCTAAATAACATTATTAATTACTATTTGTGATACGGCTCGCTGTAACATTTTAAGTTGAAACTTATTATAATATGACTATGATATATTTCAACACCACTGTTTAATTTTCATACCAATCCAAAGTGTAAATACTTA
>CAZZPD010000098.1:0-4952 GCA_964655885.1 uncultured Candidatus Izemoplasmatales bacterium
TAAAGCTCCGCTACCGAGTAGCTGACCAATCCGACTAACAGAATCAACTTTAGAAAATAATCCTTCTACATAACCTGCTATAGTAAGTATACTTCCAGATATAATTATTGAAATAGAAGAAGATGTGAATGCTGTTGTCATTGCTTTTTCTTTATTATTTATTTTTCGTTCCTCTAAATATCGATTTGTTAAAAGTACAGCATAGTCAATTGTAGCGCCTAATTGAATACTCATGACAATCAAATATCCAATATATATTATTTGAATATCTCTTATAACTAAGAATGACATGTTGAACCATATCGCACTAAGAATAATACCGATTAATATGATTGGTATTTTTATAGATTTAAATATCATTCCAACCACTAAACCGACGGCAAGTATTGTTATTAATAATATCCACACACCTTGATCTTCGATAGATTCTTTTATATCGCTAAGCGAACTTGCTTGACCGACAATATAAAAGTTGTCATAATTATCAGAAACTATAGCTTTTAAACTATCGCTAAAATCATAGAGATCTTCGCTTTCTTCATAGATAGAAGTGTTTATGATAATTCTACTATATTCTTCTCCTATGTAATAAGAAGTAAGTTCGACAGGCAAATTGTCTCTAGGGATATTTGGGTCTACTTGTGTAACTAATGCATTTACACTTAAAATATTTTCATTAGTTATAAGATCTGTTACTAGATTAATTTCTTGAGAAACTGATTCGTTTGGTATCAAAATAACCATTTGATTATATTGACCAAAAGCGTCATTAATAATATCACGATCCACATTGAGGGTGCTATCCTCATTGACATTAGAACTTTGGCCAAACAAATATTCTGTGTTTCTTTGTATGAAAAAACCAAGAATCAAAACAATTAAAAGTAATGGCAACAAAAAATATTTTGCTTTAATTTGGAATTTAACGATGCGCTTCAGGTTTGGAAAGAAAACTCGGTGTTTAGTTTTGGTTATTAATGGATCAAACCATATTAGTAAAATAGGAAGTATGAGAATTGTAGATAGATAACTAAACAATATGCCTTTTGATAATACTAAAGCGATATCCATACCGATGGTAAATCGCATTAACATAAGCGCTGAAAAACCGGCAATCGTTGTCAATGCGGAAATTGTGATAGGCTTTATGGAGTGTTTTAAAGCTAATTTTGATGCATCCTTTGCATTATTGTCATTACGCTCCTCATAATATCTGTGAATCATAAAGAGCGCATAATCAATAGATAAAGCAAGCTGGAGAGCCAGGCTCATGGTCATAGTTATAAACGATACACTTGGGAGCAAACCATTAGTAATTAAATTAAAAATAGCGGCAAATCCTAGAGCAATTACTATAAGTAAAGGCTCTATCCATGCATGAGAGGATATAAATAATAAGAAGAGTATCAACGGAATTAAAAGTAACATAATTTTCATGATTTCATTATCCGCAACTTGTCTAGTTGAACTATTCAATAGAGGTTCTCCTCGCATATGAATAGTGTAATCACTAAGAATACTAGTTATGGAATTAATTGAATCATCCAAAGATACTTCATATGAATTCACATCAAAAACAATGGTAACCAAAGCATTACCATCTTCATAAAACGCACCTAAAACTATTGGGTCTATATACTCAATTGGAACAGTACTCAAATCTACGTAATCATCAATCCAAACAACTCTATCAACATTGTTAATCTGAATTAATGAACTTTTCAAATTCAACAAATCATCAGCTTCGACATTCATTATCATAATTTGAATCGTAGATTCTTCTCCGAACTCATCAACTAATATATCCATGCCTTCTTTAGTCATTGAATCACTTGGTAAATACATAGTCATATCATAATTGACGTTCGTTTTAGGTATAAAAAAATAGGAAATTATTAATATAAGTATTACAATTGGCAAAGTAATTCGATTTTTCATCATTAACCCTCATAAATTTAATTATAAATTTTAAATACCCATTTAAATTATACATTCTATATGTTATAAATGAGATATGAAACACCATTTAAAATGGAATTTAAAATATAGGAGTGATACTATGGCAAGTGAAGAAATTAAAAGAAAACTTATTGAAAATACAAAAAAATTATTAAAAACTAAAGCCTCAATTACAATTAAAGATATTGCTGAAGTTTCTTATGTAAATATAGCTTCTGTTAATTATCATTTTGGAAGTAAAGAAAAACTTATGCATATTGTTTTAGAGGAGATAATCGATGATCTAGTAGAATATATTACAAAAGAAATCATTAATATACATGATCAACCGATAGAAGAAAAACTTGAAGTAATTATTAATTATCTTTATAATTTTTCAGTAGATAATATCGGATTATTGAATTATCTGTTTTTATCACAAGAATTGCAGAAAGATTCATCCACAGCCTTAATTAGGCGCTTCTTTTCTGATAATGAGTTTACAAGAATAGTATATCAATCAATTTCAGAAAACACTCAAATAACTAATCGGAAAGAGCTTCAAGCAAAATATATATTGCTATTTTCATCTTTCTGTATTCCACTATTTATCCAAATATCGCAAATAAAACTTAAAAACCCAATTAAGATTGAAATGTTTATGGATCCAGAATTCAGAAAGAGTTATATAAAGAATATCATTAAAATGATGTAATTATACTTTTGCAATTTAATACCAATAAAACAAAGGTTTAAGATGTTTACTATATAGAATATAGACATAAATGAGGTTATTTATGAAAAACAAAATAATACTTAAATTCTTTGTATCAATTATATTTATTTTAGCGATTTCAATTATATCTTTCAGTATTACTTTGGCAGATACTGGACCTAAACCGACATCTTATATTGAGATAACCGGAATCGATGAAGATTACTATTTCGATCTATTAATAGAATATGATTATGAAGTTCCCATTCTTAGCTCTTTAGAAATACAAGAGCAGCTTTCTTGGGAATATTATAGTGACATATATCCAACGGTTTTAAATGGGTATCAAGATGATGATGGATTTGCATCTTATACTTTATATACTTCAATGCCGCATACAATTAGTCAACTAGATAATCCCGATGAATACTTAATTGGATATTTTAGCGCTCCATCGGTATTTAAGATAGTTATAGTTACTGAGTCAAACGAAATATATATTTCTGATATAATCAATAAAACATATTTCAGTGCTAGTTTTGTTTTTGATATAAGTTTGAATTCAATTTCAGAAGAAGAACATACATCATATGTTTATGATGGGGATAATTATTTTGATGTGTATTACAATGTTGGTGATGTTAATCAAGGGTATCCTATTATACAAATGATTATATTTGCGATAGTTGGTTTAATAGTTACACTTATTTTTGAAATTGGTATATTATACTTATTTAAATACAGAAATCACCGAACATTTAAAATAGTTTTCTATACCAATATTGCCACTCAGCTATTTTTGAATCTGTTTATTATTTTTTCTTATTATATTTGGTATATTATCATAGATTCATTTGGGTTGTTAATCATTGGAGAGTTCCTTGTATTCATGATAGAAATAGTAATTTATTCTTACTTTATAAAAGAAAACCATAAAGTTAATATGTCTCTTTACGCTATTATTGCGAATGCAGCATCATTTGTTTTAGGTTATCTATTCGTTGTGCTAATGATAAATTGAGATAACAATTAATCTTATATTAAAAGTCGCTAACATTTTAGTTAGCGACTTTGTTTATTCAAATGGATATTTTAATCCTATAATTTCTCTGATTGAATCCATTAATTTTATAGTTGAATTAGATAATTCATGAGTCATAATCGGGTTTTCAAATAAATTATTTTCAATGGAATTCACAAAAGACCTAATTTCATGAACAAAACCCTCGCCTTCAAACTCAATTTGATATTTTGTATTATTGATATAGACTTTTTTACTTCTAGAGAAATCAATCATTTTAATTACGCCTTTTTCATAAATTAATTCGGCATTATTTGGTAATTCTCTATCAATGCTTGAACGGACATGGATTTTCGCGTTATTAGTGTCAGTAATCTCTATTTCACAAAACGAATCAACACCCGTGTGGGTGAATTCGGCCTTAGCCGTTAACTCTTTAGTATCAGCTTGTTTAATCAGGATATAGAATGATAAAGGATAAACTCCTATGTCTAAGATACTTCCACCAGCCAAATTTGGGTTCAATAATCTCTTATCAATTTGATAGTTATCAATTAGTGAGTAACCAAAATCAATTTTGGCTGAAAGTAATTTTCCTAATCCCTCTTCACGAATCATATTTTTAATAAATATTGTAGAAGGCAAAAAATGTGTCCACATAGCTTCCATCATTAAAACATTATTTTCTTTGGCTACCCTGACCATTTCTCTAAATTGAATATGATTTACAGCTATTGGTTTTTCGATAAGAACATGCTTTTTATTTTTCATAAAAAGAATTGCATGCTCATAGTGAAAACTATGAGGAGTAGCTATATATACAGCATCAATAACATCGCTTTCGGCCATGGCTTCATAACTTGAAAAGGTATATTTAGTATTATATCTTAATTTATATTTTTCAGCTTGTTCTTTCGTTCTAGCAGATACAGCGGTTATTAATGCGTTTTCTACATAATTAATGTCTCTTGAGAATTTATTGGCGATTCCTCCTGCG
Source organism: uncultured Candidatus Izemoplasmatales bacterium (assembly GCA_964655885.1). Lineage (GTDB taxonomy): Bacteria > Bacillota_I > Bacilli_A > Izemoplasmatales > Hujiaoplasmataceae > 4572-104. The sequence continues at coordinate 4,672 of CAZZPD010000098.1, forward strand.
CCAACTACACCAAAACGTACCATTAGTATTTTGTGTTATTGAATTCAGGAAATAGTTTTATTACCTGATTCAAATTTCCAATCTGATCAATGAGTATAGAGTTTAAGCATGAATTAATAATATTATTTAATTTCATTATAACACCTCATATATAGTATATCATTCTGTGATAATTTTTTCTTCCATTAAGCTTTTTGATGTAGAAAAAAGAAAATTCTAATTGTGTAAGTATTATTTAATCAAAAGAGGTGAATTTGATGAAACGAAAATATATTTTATTA
>CAZZPD010000099.1:0-4661 GCA_964655885.1 uncultured Candidatus Izemoplasmatales bacterium
TGTCGCTAAAGTAAGTTTCTGAAAACCAAAAATAACACCAATTAATAATACAGCATTACTACCCCTCAATAACAACAAACTCCAAAAGTTATGATTACTTATAGCATCTATAAACCATTTTATTGGTGGATAAACTCCCCCTATTTTTTCCATAAAATCAGTTTGATTTACTAGAGGATTAGTTCCATCTAAACTTGTCATTGAGAAAGATAAATACATAATAAAAAGAAATACAATAAACAAAACAATTATATTAATAATATTGTTCTTTCTAAACTTACTTGTAACTCTAGCAATTAGCATTGATATAAAGGAGAAAACAATTGTAGGAATAATTGGGATAGTAAAAAACCCTATAATTATAAAAATTAAACTTAAAAAATTAAATCCCCCATGATAGAAATAAGAAAATATTATCGGAGACAAGAATACAAAAATACCAAAATAGATAAAAACTAACATTACAACGGTTTTAGCCATAATAACAACATTGTTTTTAATAGGTAATGGTTCTAGTAATTCATAATCCTTATAATTAAAAATATAACCATTAGCTCTGAATATAACAAACATCATTGACAATCCCGTACCATATATGAACGCATATATTAGTAGAACATTAATCATATTTAATGGTGCTAGTAATTCGCCTAATTTAAAAAACATTATTCCAAAAGTAAATAGAGTAGTTCCTAAAGCATAAATCATAATTAGAACAATCAAGAATGTCTTCTTCTTGTTTTTCTTAGGATCACTTCCTAAAAGTCTTTGAAATGAGAAATTTTCTTTAAAGAATACTTTTATTAATTTGCCAAACATAATATCACTCGTTTAACATTTCTAGGAAAATATGTTCTAATGACTGATCTTTTATAACAGATTCAGTGGATCCATTAGCGACAATTTCTCCTTTTTTTATAATAGCTACTTTATTACATAATTTTTCCGCGACTTCAAGAACGTGGGTTGAAAAGAAAATTAATGATCCCTTATTACATAATTCTTTAAATACTTCTTTCAATAAAAAGCTAGCTTTCGGGTCTAAACCAACAAACGGCTCATCCAACAACATAGCCTTTGGTTCATGGATTAAAGCACTCATAATTACTATCTTTTGTTTCATACCATGTGAATAAGAAGATATAGGGTTATTTAAAACATCACTTATTTCAAACATCTCTGCATATTTGTCAATTAACTCTTGTCTTTTACTAACCTCTATTTCAAACACATCACCAATAAAATCAAGATATTGTAATCCTGTAAGGGATTCATAAATATCTGGATTATCAGGAATATACGCAATCAGTTTTTTTGCTTCTAGCGCATTAGTCTTAATTGAATTGCCAAAAATAGTTATTTCACCTTCATCAAAATTAATAATACCAGCGATTGATTTTAATAGAGTTGTTTTACCAGCTCCATTATGACCAATAAAACCATAGATATCTCCTGGTTCAATTTTTAAACTTATGTTATTGCAAGCTTTCGTTTTGTTATTATATGTCTTAGACATATTAGTAATATTTATCATGTTAATTCCCCCTTGATATAAATATATCATAAATTAAAGTAATTTGCAATAATTAGAAATAATTAAAGGTAATTGAATTATTATCTATTGCTTTTTTACCATATATAAAATATAATAATCTGTACTGCTCCTATAGTTTAGTGGTAAAACGCAGCAATGGTAATGCTGAAATCCAAGTTCGATTCTCGGTAGGAGCACCATAATAGAGAAAACAGGATATAATTTATCCTGTTTTATTTATTTTAGTCCTTTGTTGTCCCAGAATAAATTATATTTTCTTTTACTTTACTTAAATCAGCTGAATTGAAAATCCTACAATTTCTACCAATAACCATGTTTTTAGGAATATTTATAGACTTACCTAAAACTGTAATACCATTAGATAATAGATCAGGTCTTTCAATATTAGGAGTCATATCATCTCCAAAACCAACCATTGCATTTTCACCTATAACAGTATGTTTATCAATAATACAGTGATCGATAATAGCCCCTGATTTTACTTCAACATCATTTAATAGTATTGAGTTAGTAACTTTAGCTAGTGGATGTATTACAACTCCAGGGCTTAAGACACATCGCTCAACATTACCTGCAACTATAGATCCATTTGATAATAATGCTTGTTTAATCACTGCTTTTGAACCTACTTTAACAGCTGGTAATTCTTCTGATCTTGTGTATATCTTCCATTTTGAATCATACATATCTAATTTAATTTTATCTATAGTCTCAATAAGACCAAGATTCGTTTCTAAATATGAATCATAAGTCCCTACATCTTTCCAATATCCAAAGAATTTATGAGCATATACTGGATAATCTTTAATCATGCTAGGAATTATATGTTTACCAAAATCTAAATCATTTATTTCATCGTTACTTGCTAGTAAATCTAACAATATATCTTTATTAAAAACATAAATACCCATAGATGCAAGAGTTAAACTTGTTTCTTTAGGTTTTTCTACAAATTCATTTACTCTTAGATTGTCATCAGTAGCTAACATGCCGAATCTAAAGGCTTCTTCTGGCTCTATTACATTACATCCTACAGTAAGTACTGCTTTTGATTCTAAATGTTGTTGAATCATTTTACGGTAATCCATTTTATATATATGGTCACCTGATAATATCAAAACTAAATCAGGATTTACTTGTTCAATATAATGGATATTCTTTCTAACAGCATCTGCAGTACCTTCATACCAAGAATCATGAGGCTGAAGCAAGGTTACTTTAGAATCCCTTCTATCTAAATCCCAAGGTTTACCAGACCCAATATGGTCATTTAGCGAGAAAGGTAAGTACTGTGTAAGAATAGCTATGTCATATATATGAGAATTAGTACAATTACTCAAAGTAAAGTCAATAATTCTATATTTTCCTGCAAAAGGAACTGAAGGTTTAACTCTGTTTTCAGATAAAATATCTAATCTAGAACCTCTTCCTCCTGCTAAAATTAAAGCTAGTATTTTCATATAAGTATCTCCTTTATCTAGTTTTTTGAAAATTGTGTCTTAAAAGTATATTCTCTAAACCTTTTACAAAATTATTTTCAGCACCCCATGAAAGATTCAAAAACACTCCTCTTCCACCACCACTACCGATAATATCAACAACTGATTCAATATCATTACCAGTTACTAAAATTGTAAGACTTGCTCGATTAGAGCTGCGATAATAATATTTTTCATAAACTGAAAGGTAGGTATAATGATCTCCTAAATGCTTTTTAATACGATCAACCAAGGTCATTGATATTCCTAGTTGACCGATTTCATTATCAATTAGTCTTGCTGTCTCAGAAGCGCTTATGCTTCCTTTTAATTGTGAACTAGCCAATTTTTCACCTACTTCAGTAGATTTTTATATAGTTTTCGATATTCTTGAGCAGAACGAGTCCAAGAAAAATCAGATTTCATTGCATGTTCAATAATAAGTTTCCATGATTCTGGATTGTGATAATACATATGCATTGCATATCTAATAGCATGCATCATATCATGGGCATTGAAATTGACAAAACTAAATCCATTTCCTGTTTTTTCATATTCATTATATGGCTCTACAGTATCTACCAAGCCACCAGTTTCTCTAACAATTGGAATTGTACCATATTTTAAAGCGATTATTTGTCCTAAACCACATGGTTCAAACTTAGATGGCATTAAAAACATATCAACACCACTATATATCATATGAGCTAGTTTATTTGAATAGCCAATGTAGATTTTAACTTTATTTGGATAACTAAACTCTAAATCTTTAAAATAATCTTCGTATTCTTTTGATCCTGAACCAAGAACAATAAAATAAAAATCATCTATTTCTAACATCTCATCAAAGACTCTTTTTATCAAATCAATTCCTTTTTGACTCACTAATCTAGAGATAATACCAATTACAGGTTTATCTAATTGAAAATCTATTTTTAGCTCTTTATATAGAGCTCTTTTATTATTTAGTTTTCCTTCTTCTACAGTTTCTAATGAATAATTATATTTGATATACTTGTCAGTCTCTGGGTTGAATTCACTATAATCTATACCATTAAGAATGCCTATAACACGGCTTTGTCTAAGTCTTAGTAATGATTGCATCCCATAACCAAAGTAATCAGTCATAATCTCATTTGCATAGGTTTTAGATACAGTTGTAATGTAATCCGCTGTAACTATTCCAGCTTTAAGAAAATTCAAGAAACCTTCAAATTCCATTTTAGGATCATACTTGATATTGAATAACTGATAATCTTCTAATGGAAATATACCTTGATAAGCTAAATTGTGAATAGTTAATATAGTTCTCGCTTTGATTTCTGGAAAGCTGTTCTTAAGTAATAGCGGAATCATTCCCGTATGCCAGTCGTGAATATGAATGATATCTGGCATAAAATCAATATGTTTTATACTTTCTAAAACAGCTAACTGAAAATAAGCAAACCTTTTCGATTCGTCAGCGTAATTATAAACGTTATCTCTTGAACCAAAATATAACTCATTATCAATAAAGTAATATAAGATATTACCTTTCTTGATTGATTTTACTCCAACATAAACATTTTTTTCATCAGCGAAGTTAATTCTAAAATTTAATACATCTTCAGTCTTATTTTTGTACTCTT
>CAZZPD010000100.1:0-4637 GCA_964655885.1 uncultured Candidatus Izemoplasmatales bacterium
CATCTAAATTAAGTACAGCAAATGGATATTGTTTCCAAGCATCTAATCTTTCTAAGGTTTCAATATAATGTCTTCTGTTATATAAACCAGTTAAGTAATCATGTGTACTAATATAATGCATTTCTTCAAATCTTAATTGTTGTTCTGTAATATCTCTTGTCACTCCCACAGCTCCAATAATTTTATCGTTTAAATCAATAAGAGGTGATATTACTGTTTCAAAATAAAATAATTTATTTTCAACTTCATATTTCCAAGTATAATAAACTTTTTGTCCACGAAACGCTAAATCATACTGTAAGTTTCTTTCTTCGGCTAATTTAACTCCAAACACTTCTTCAAATGTATTTCCTATAAAGTCACTTTCTTCTTTTCTAAAAATTGATTGAATTCCATTACCGTATATTTCAATGTATTTTTTATCTAACCCTATTCTAAAAACCATGTCGGAAGCTGATTCTAGTAATAAATTAAGTTTCTGATTCTTTAATGATAGTTCATCTAATCCATACTCAGCTACTGTTTGATAATCTTGAGTGGATTGAAGTAAATCGTTGAGGGCTATTCTAACATCAATTAAATTTTCTTTCTCGATTGGTAATCTGTATTTAAAGTTATCTTCTGGCGTAATTTTCTTGATATCAAGTACTAATTTATCAAGTGGTTTTTTAATATATATATTTGTTATCATTAAAATAACAGCTACTACTGCTAGTGTTACTAATAGAAGTGCGAATGTTACGACAGAAAGTGCTCTAATATTTTGGTATAATTCCGTGTTAGACATAAACACACCAAACGTATATCCTGTATCGTTTATTTTGGAAAAAGATATGATACCTTTAACACCATCAACATCTGTACTGTCAGTTATTCCAAAATCTTCATTTAAAGCTTCTATAGGTATTGAAAAAGTTGATGCAGAAACAAGACTGATATCTTCTAGAACTTGTGATGGATGAGCAATTACATTATTTGAGTCATCATATAAGAAAGCATAGCCACCCGATTCATCAGTGATATCATTTACAAAAGCTACAATACTTCTGATATCAATATCAGCACCTACGACACCAACGACATTATCAAACTCATCATATAAAGCATAAGCCACAGTAATAATAACTCTATCACTAGTTGCATTGATAAATGCATCAGTGTAAACAACCTGTTGATTAGATAAAGCCATTTGATACCATGGTCTAGTAGTTAAATCAAATGTTGGTGGTGGAACAAATCCACTAGAGTTTATCATCGTTTTATCAGGCATACCAAAATATATCGATGAAATCACGTCGTAATTATCATCAATATCGATTAAAAAATTTAATAAACCATCATTATTATCATGTGAATTTATATAACTACCAACTGCTAATATAGTTGATTCTATATCGCGAAATTCTTGTTCAATCTCATTTACCGCAACATCTCTATTAAGATTAAGAATTTGTATTTGTTTATTTTGAATAAATTCTCTGCCATAAAAAAACATAGCTACTGTTGTAACTAAAAATATTAAAACTAAAACTATTGTCATGAAACCTGGTTTCTTTATGAATGCCTTCATTGCAACTCCCAACATGTATGAATATTTTTACTATCTGTATTTAATGTTAAATACATTATACTAGAATCTTACTTCTTTTTCAATTTGTTAGAGTAATTTTAATTACTTTCCATTTATCTACTAATACCTTAAGATTATATCTAGCATTAGCTGAAGAGGTCGAAGGTAACTTATGTACAATATCACTAAAATTTTTATTATACTTCATAAATAATTGGTATGCTTTATTACCATTGATATAAATCTCTTTAATTTTTGTTCCACTAATTAAATAATTAATGTTTGCTGGGATTACATTACTAATACTAGAATCCATTGAGCCAATAATATCACATGATTCAATGACATCATATACTGCTATTCTGTGTTTTATTAACAGTTCTTTTTTTTCTTCGATATCTGATGATGTGAAATTATCATTAAATATTAACTCAAGTACTTTCCAAAATCTATTTTGTTTATGCATATAATAAAAATTCTGTTCTCTTGAAATAACAGAAGGAAAACTTCCTAAGATTAATATTTTACTCTCTTTATCTATGACTGGCTTAAATCCATGACTCTTAACATGAGTATATTCAATATTCTTATTCATAAAATAATTATATCACTTTGAGTCTAAATTAAAAGAAGTTCCTAGACAATCTAGGAACTTCTAATAAAATTTAGAGTATTAAGCAGTTAATAAATATACTGCTGTATTAGCTAAAGTAATTAATGTAAAGAATACTGTAGTAAAGATAACACCTGTCCAAATATTACCAGTTTTAATTGATAATCTTCTCATTATAATTCCAGCTACTGATAATGTTGGAACTAACCCAACACACAATATACTACTTAATGAGAAAGTTGGCCAATATGCTGTACCACTTGAATATAATGGTATATATTGAATTATTAAGAACAATACAACTGGTCCAGCAAGTAATGCTGCTGCATAGACGTCACCTAACCAACCTTTTACGTTCTTAGTATTTACAAATACTGAGATTCCAGCCGCAAAGTAGTAAACTAAGAATAGAGGCATATATCTTAATGCTGCAATAAATTGAGGAGTATTAAAGATTTGAATAGCATATGTGTAGAATCTAAAGTCAGTTAAGAAAATCCATCCTACTAGTGCTACTAATAATAATACAGCCGCTACAAGAACTAATGCATTTAAAATACTTAATCCTAATTGTAATGGTTTAACTTTCAAACCAAATGGATTATCATTTTCAGTATCAAAATTGAACCCATATCCAGATAATAGAGTAACTAGTAAAATTAATCCACCACTAGCCATAGCCCAATAAACAATTGTATTAATTGATGGGGCACTATAATATGCATCAGTTTGAATAATTTCACTAGCATTAACTAATAACCAACGATAAGCCATTGTTACTATGACAAGACCAACGCCGTAGAAAGTAGTTTTAATAGCTATTTTTTTAAGTTTTTCATCATTCTTAACAATTGATAATACCCAGAAAGTAATGATTGCAGCTAAACTGATTCCAAACACTACCCAGCTAATTGTAGCTAACGTTCCTAATCCAGCTGCTCGATCCATGAATGTTTTTACTAAGAAAGCATTAAGAATACCAAGACCAACTAATAAGACACCTTTAACAATTAATTTAATCTTATTCTTTTCTGGTTCTCTATCAACAACTAAGCCTTCTGCATAAACTTTGTTCATTACAGGTAATTCGCTAATTAACATAAACGCAGGAATAATCATTGCAAATAACGCAACTAAAGCAATCATTGTAAATCCTTCTTTTAACCACCAAGTTTGACCAGTTTTATTAACATCAATCCCATATGATTCTAACGTTCCTAGATCAGCATGCAATCCTAATTGATAAGTAAATGCTTCTTCAAAGAACTCAATCATATTTTCACCTGATTCAAGTGACCAAGTGTTTTGTGGATGAGTTTCATCTGGAGTATATATAACTCTTTGACCACCTAATTCGTTATAAAATACACCTGCTTCAGCTGTTCCTTCATCTGTTCTACCTAAGAATGCTAAACCAACAGGATCAGTTACAAAATCTTTAAAGTATACAGAACCTACTTGATCTGCTGTAGGATCATTTTCAAAGAAAAATTGATCATAATGAGCTGCGATATGTCCAGCACTTCTTGTTGCATACATAGGAATTGGATCAGGGAAAGGAATATATCTGTAATCAGACCCCACTGGTAATGCCGCTGCTATTTTTCTAACACCTGAAGTAAGAAAATCAGTTTCATCTAAATAAACAGCACAAGTTGATGAGAAACCTCCCATTGAATGACCACTAACACCAATCATTCCATTTCCTGCAGCATCTTTTAATACATAATCTTGATCGTACATATATTGTACAGCATCATAAACAGCACTTACATAAAAACTGAATTGTGCTGGTGTATCCCATGTAGAATCACCATGGTCATACATTGAGAATGCTAAAACAACATATCCTCTTCTAGATAACTCAATTGCACCAATTTCTTGCATTTCTGCATTATTTAAATACCCATGAGTTAAGATAACTGTTGGTGCAGGATTATCTGCATCCACACCTTTTGGCATATAAAGATATCCAGCAAGTTCACCATTACTATTTCCAGTATCGAACTTAATCGTGCTAACTTTAACAGACCAAAAAGAATTTTGTACTAGGCTTGCGCCAATACTTGCCACTACAACAACCATTAATAAAATAATTAGCCATTTAAGTGGTTTTGATAACTTTTTAAACATTTTTTCTCCTTTCGTTTCTATATATTTTATATATTAAATAAATAATATCCTAAAATTAAAAAGAGCGAGTAAAAAAAACTTGTATTTTTTTGTTTTCGCTCTATGCTCTTTCTCTTTTTTATTAAATTTTGCTTATACTTATTGTGCATTATAGCATTCAAAAACATTCAAATCAATACTAAAAAACATTTTTTTCAATAATTATTTAAAACGTTTTCGAATATATAATATATTTGTATTTATATATTATTTTTGTTGAAATAAAATATTTAAGCAAATGTTTGTTTCTTTTCATGAATAACTTGATCTAAAACAATTACA
>CAZZPD010000101.1:0-4458 GCA_964655885.1 uncultured Candidatus Izemoplasmatales bacterium
GAACGTGATACATCGCGTTTAAAACGACGAAGAGCATCTTCGATTGATTCATTTTCTTTTACGATAGTTTTTGCCATTGCTTTCACCCCTTTTCTTTACCGTAAGTATTATACTAAATATTTAGAGATTTGTAAACTGATTTTTTTTGGTAATTGTTTTATTTTCCTAGTTTTTATGATAAAATAGATACAAATATAATCAAGTCAAAAGCAAAGAGGTGTTAACATGATATTTCTCTGGTCACCATCAGATGTAAACTGGACTACCTATGGACTAATTGCCCTAGGTGTAGTAGTTGTTATCTTTATTATCGCTGCCTTAACTAATTCGTTAAGATACAATTCAAGATATAAAGGTTTCTATAAAAGAATGGATAAAACAATAAACAAAAAATACAATGGAAATCTTCTGATAGAGAACATTGTTAATATCTATTCAAAAGATCAAACAAATACATATAAGTCCCTTAAATCAAAAGGTAAAAGAAAAGTTAAGAAATACTTTGATTATTATGTAAAAAACATTCCTGAACAAGTAATGTTAAGAAGTTTTACCACAAGTGATAAAAACAAAAATCAGGTTATGATTATGATGCTTGATGAATATGATAAAGTGTTATACAGATGGGATAAATCTAGAAAAGTTAAAGGCTTAATTAAAGCCAGTAACAAATATCAAATGTTAAATGCTTTTATTGCTTTTCTATTTGAATTACCATTAAATATTCATGAAGCTGCACCTTATCGTTTTACCAATCATGATAATGATTATGTTTTAACGTATGAAGTTGTTAAAAAGATAAGAAAACGTCGCAAAGTAAAACAAAAGAAACTCAGTAAAAAAGAAAGAAAAGCTTTAGAAAAAGTTGAAAAAGCAAAAGAAAAGAAAGCACGTAAAAAAAGAAGATAATCCAGCTAATTTAGCTGGATTTTTTGTTTATATATATTTTTCTATCCATAACCAATATTCTTTTCCATATAGGTGATATTTATGAATATACCCATATTTTTTAGATTCAAAATAGTAATTACTTTTATTCAATGTGTTCTCTTTAATATTTTTGAGTAATTTTGTTAGAATAGCTTTATTATTTGAATGAAACTTGGCCACATATTTTTGTTCATTAAATTCGATACGGAAATTATATTGATTATCTAATAAAATTATTTTTTCAGATAATAACTCTATTTTTGTAAGCTCTTTATCAACAAACTCTTCAATAATTTGTTTAACTAATAGTTTTATATTACCTAAACTTAATAAATAATTCTCCCCTTTGTTTTCAGTTATATTAAAGCCGACACTCTTATGTGTTTTTAATGAAGATTCATTCCATTTTCTTATGACAGAATGTATTGAATTAAATCCATGTTCAAACATATAAGTAATTGCTTCTAATAAAACTTTTTTACCAAATCCTAATTGTCTATAATCTCGATGTGTTTCAAGTCCTGCAATATATATTTGATTATCTCTTACAATCATTCTACATTGTGAAACTATCTTACCTGAATTATATAAAATTGTGTAGTTAATAAATGATTTATCATTCACTAGACTTTCTAAATAATCTAGATAGTCTTTTTTTATTGTTTGTCTTAAATTAGAGACTTCTTCAGGAATCATCTTATTAATATTATATCCTCGATCCATCTCAAGATTATGATTATAAACATCAAACCAATCTTCTTTTTCGTTTTCTGTTAAGTTTTTAATCTTTTCTTTGTCCCAATACTCAATATTCATTATCAATAACCATTTCTCCAAAGCAGCCATTATCACTATACTCAGTTATTTTAACATTTATTTCTTTACCTATCAAAGATGCCTCAGCATTTAACTTAACTAAGATATAGTCTCTAGTGTGCCCTTGAAGATAGCCATCTTTTATTTGTTCAGGAATTAATCGATGAATTTTTCCTACTTGGCTTTGTATATGATTTGATTTAAGTCTCTCACTTAAATCTAGGAGTATATGCACTCTTTCTTTTTTTATTACACCATTCACTTGGTTTTCCATTTTAGCTGCGACTGTCCCAGCTCTTGAAGAAAATGGAAAAACATGTAATTCTTGGAAATCTACCTTTTTTATAAATTCAAATGCTTCTTTAAAATCTTTATCTGTTTCACCAGGAAAACCAACGATAATATCTGTGGTAACTGCTAGGTCATCAATGTTATTTCGCAACTTATCAATTATTTTAAGATATTCTTTAGTTGTATATTTACGATTCATGGCTTTTAATATCTTATCATTTCCTCCTTGTAAAGGAATATGAATATGATTTACTATTTTACTTGATTTTTTAATAATTGAAATGACTTCATCAGTTAATTCAGTAATTTCAATTGAAGATATTCTTATTCTCTTTAATCCTTCAATTTTGTCTAAATCTTCTAACAATCTTGCAAATGAATAATCCTTTAAATCTTCTCCGTATCCACCTGTATGGATTCCTGTTAAAACAATTTCTATATGCCCTGAGTTTACTAGTTTTTTTGCTTCTGAAATAACTTTATCAGGTGCCTTAGATCTAATTCTACCTCTAGTATAAGGGATAATACAGTATGAACAGAAATTATTACATCCGTCTTGAATTTTTAAAAAAGCTCTTGTATGTCCTTTGAAATCACTGATAAATAAGTTATCATAGGATTCGTTGTTTTCTAGTTTAGTTACTTTATTAAGTTTTTGATTATTTTCTAAATATTCTTCTAGATAATCAACGATTTTCCCCCTGTTTTTGGTTCCTACTACAATTTTAACACCATCTATATTTAGTATCTCTTCAGCTTTTAACTGCGTTAAACAACCCATGACAATAACAATTGCATTTGGGTTGTTTTTAATTGGTCTTTTTATGATTTTTTTTGATTTTCTTTCTCCGGTGTTCGTAACCATACACGAGTTAATAACATAAACATCACTTGTTTCATTGAAATCAACGATTTGATAATTTGCTTGTTCAAATTTTTCAATTAAAGCCTCTGTTTCGTATGAATTTACTTTACATCCTAATGTATTAAAAGCTACTTTCATTTTAATTCTCCATCGTATATCTATAAACACTAGCAATATAGATCGCAGCTGTTTCACTTCTTAAAATAGTTTTTCCTAAGGAAACAAATTGTGATTTATCTTCTAAATATTCTAATTCATCTTCTGTAAATCCACCTTCTGGACCAACTAAAAATAATACTTTTGTATTTTCATTAGCATATTTTAAATAGTCACTTAATTTATTTGTTTCATTGTTTCTAGCATAACAAACAAAGACTAAATCGTATATTAAATAGTCAATATCTTTAATACTCATCATATTAGATATGATAGGTAAGCTAACTCGTTCACTTTGTTCACTAGCTTCCTTAACGATTGTTTCATATCTTTGTTTCTTCTTACTAAAAACATCAATCTTAATGATTGATCTTTTTGTATGCAAAGGAATAATTTTAGAAACACCTAGTTCTGTCGTTTTTTGTAAGACTAATTCAAAGTTATCTTTTTTAATTAAACTTTGTGCAATTGTTAAATTAAAACTATTATCTTTTTGCTTAATTTCTTCAACAATTTCTAATAAACAATCCTTTTTATTAAATTCAATTATTTTTGTTAAAAATACCTGTTTGTCATAGTTTACAACTACTACTTTTTCACCAAGTTTAAGACGCATCACATTTTTAATATGATGAAAGTCGGTATCTGTAACTCTAATTAGATTATCTTTAAAATATTTGTTTTCAATAAAGTATCTTTGCATATTATCACCATAACAATATTAACATATTTTAGTTTATTCTTATATATATTTGAATAAAATGTAAAAAAGCGCTTAAAATAAGCGCTTAATACATACTTTTTATTGCTTCATATGCTCTTGCATTTCTTCCTTCTCTTAAGGTTACGACTGTCGTATCAGTGTATTTAGATAATACTTCCATTTTTTGAGGAGGGGTAGCTAGAATGATTTGAACTGGTAATTGACGAATGAATTCCATCATTGATTTAATTCTTGATGTATCCATCTTGTCAAACACTTCATCAAAGATAATTAATCCGATTGTATCATGGATTCTACCACTCTTAGCTTGTTCAAATAATCTTACAAATGATGCTAGGGTCGCTACATAGAAAGGTACTTGAGTTTCTCCACCTGATTTTTCTTTAAATACTTTAGAGTATAGAATTGATTCTCCTTGTGTATTCTTAATTAAAATATCATAATCCATATAGGTTCTGTAATCTGTAAATTTATTTACTACACCCGGAGCGTTTAAGTCTTCGCTTGCTAGGTTAACAAATAATTCTTCTAATTGTTTTTGGTATTTCATTTCAAAATCATAGTTAAGCATTTCTGTACCAGCTTTTAATGATTCATCGCTTAATACCATATCATAGTATTCACCATATTCTTTTGATTTAGGGAAGATAAATTCATAGGTATCTTCACCGAAATG
>CAZZPD010000102.1:0-4402 GCA_964655885.1 uncultured Candidatus Izemoplasmatales bacterium
CCTGTTAAAATTCATGCACATCAACAAGATGATATCGTTACTGCAATTAGAATTATTGAAGAATTTGGATTAAATGCAAGTATTGAACATGCAACAGAAGCATATTTAATCGCTGATTATGTTAAAAAACATAATATTAATCTAATTATTGGGCCTACATTAGGATCAAAATCTAAATATGAATTAAGAAATAAATCATTCAAATCCGCTAAAGTTTTAAAAGATGCAGGAGTAAATTTTGCAATAATGACAGATCATCCTGTAATTCATTTAGCAAATGCTTTAACTCAAGTCTCTATCTTTGTTAGAGAAGGGTTAAGTGAATTAGATGGACTAAAAGCAGTAACTATTGATGCTGCTAAAATTAATCATGTTGATAATAGAGTAGGATCTATTGAAATAGGTAAAGATGCAGATATAGTAATTTGGGATGGACATCCATATCACTATATGACAAAAACTAATTATGTATTTGTAAATGGAGAAATTGCTCATAAGAAATAAGTATAAATAAAGAAGCACAAATTTGTGCTTCTTTATTTAATGCAAGCGAAGGAGATAATAAATATTTGGAATAATTGATATACTTAAGCAAATATTATCAATTTTTACGATTTAAAATAAGATATAATGCAATTAATTAAATAAATGCAATTTCGAATTGACAAAGATTATCACCTTTAAATAAATTACTTAATATTTTAATTGAAACATTAGTACCAGTAATATATTCCCACACATCTTTATAGAAACCACCACCACAATGGCAATAGATAGAGTCAAAATCAATATCTTTATTTAAAAGTAGTTTCTTCACCCTTGGACAATGGCAATAAAAGTATTTCTTTTTAAGTGAATTATTTGTTTCAAAATACTCATGAAACTGTGAAGGAATTTTAGTTGCGATAATTTTTCCCTCTTTATAAACACCTGCTAATCCCCATCCGTTTTTGATGATATATTCTAATTGTTTATTATCAAGGCCTTTATAAAACTTAATGTCAACAATAAACTCTTTTTCTAGCTGATTTCTAGCCTTAATAATTGATTTTGTTTCTTGATAAACTGATTTTGCTTTTTCTAATTTTATATGAGGTAGATGGCATGCGCTTAACTGAAAAATTTCTTTAATGTTAGCATCATCAGTATTGCCTTTTAATACATTGATGATTTTACTTGAATAAGAAATTGGATTTAAATCTTTAATTTTCTTTATTTCATTCTTAGTTTTATTATTTGTAACTATTTTTGTATTATGGATAATTTTATTTCTCCACAGTTTTTCAAAATCATTCATTTTACACACTCCCTATGATTATTTTTTTAGAAATGAGGTATATTTATGAAATTAGAAATTAATCAAATTCCATTAATTCACCCCACTACAATAGTAGTAGTTGGAACACAAGTAAATGGTCAACCAAATTTTACTACTATAGGTGATGTTGCAGTAGCTGGTTTAAATCCAGCTTTAGTAATGATTTCTCTAAATGAGAATCATCAAAGTACTAAATATATGTTAAAGCATCATAAAATGACAATTAATATGACAGAGAAATCTATGATAAAAGAAGTAGATTTCGCTGGTATATATTCATCTAAAGATACTAATAAATCAACACTTTTTAAACATGAGATTATTGATGGATTGCCTGTAATCAATAAGTCTCCGATAACATTATTTTGTGAAATAATAGAATATATAAAAATTAAGCAAAGAATTATATTTGTATGTGGTATTACCAAAACATTGATTGATGATAAATATTTTAATGAAAATAAAATTGATTTGCTAAATATTCAACCTATCCTATATGGATTAGATAATAATTATTATTCAGGAATCACAAAGATTGGTCAAGGGTACAAAGAAGGAAAATAATCATATTTATATAAGAAAAACACCTTTTCTAGATAGTGAAAGGTGTTTTTGTTTTCTTATGGTCTACAACTCTTTAATGAGTATCACTTTTTAACAACAAACATTAAAACCTATCTCTACTATATACTGAATTAAAAATTCTATGAGGTTTTTCTAATAAAAGAGATCTATCATATGCAGTAATCGATTGACGAGAATTGCACTGTGGTAAATAGTAATTGCTAGCTAGACAATTAAAATTAGCCATATTTCTTTTAGATTCTCTAATTATAGATTTTAATGATCTTCCTGTATAAATCAGTGGAACATTATCAGCAATAGAGAAAATTTGTTTGATTGGTATAGTATTTGCGTGACGGTTTAAGTTTGGTGATATTTTTGTGCGCCATAAATTTGCAAAAGCAGTCATATTTTCCTCCATTCTCTAAAAAATATTTAAAAACATGTTCTTATATTTAAATGATAACAGATTAAAATCATCAATACTTGACTATTTTTGCTTTAATATGTCAAATAATGTATAATTTTTTTATAGGAGAAAAAATATGAATTGGTTTGAAATTGTCAATAAAGCTACAGCTTATATTGAAGAAAATATAACGACCGATATTCAATTAGAAAATATTGCTAAAGAGTGTCATATCTCTTATCACTATTTTTCTAAAATTTTTTCTATGCTTACAGGGTATGGATTGAAAGAATATATTCGAAATCGTAGAATTACTTTAGCTTCTTACGAAGTATCTTATTCTAAAGAAAAGATTATAAATATAGCGTTTAAATATGGATATAGTTCAAATGAATCTTTTTCGAGAGCATTCAAAAGAGTCCATGGAATTAATCCAAGTGTTGCAAGAAAAAACAAGGTTATGGTATATACTCATTTTCCTATTTTGCAATATAAGATTCCAGTTCAAAATCTTATTAGTCTTAGATACGAAATGGTTGAGAATTTAGAATATGTTTTCTCAGGTAAGTATGCTAATATTATAGAAAAAGGTAAAAAACTTGAACAAATGATTGAGCATTTTAAGAATTTAGATGAAGCATTTGCAAAAGAAAGAAGAATTAAAGATTTATTTAGATATAAACCAACCGTGTATAAAGTTAGATATAATATCCCAACTGATATTACTAGATATGATTATTTAATAGGTTTTATGAAACCCAAAAATGCTTGCAATGATTCTTCATTTCAAGAAATTAATATTAAGATTAAAAAAGGAATTAATTTTATAGCTAGATCAATTACTGAAGATCAAATTCCTGAAATAAAAAGAATAATTTATAATGAATGGGAGTTAAATCAATTTGAAATTGATGGCGTATGTGAAATTGAATATACTCTGATAAATGACATAGGGAAACTTGATTTCTTTTATATTGTCTCAATCAAATAAAAAAGTGTATCTATCAACAAGATACACTTACTTTTTTGAATAATTTATTTTACAGTCTTCTATGAGTTTTATTGCTTCTTTTTTAGAATAATAATCTTTAACTTCAACATGATGATTTGGCTCTAATATTTTATAATTACTAAAGAATAATTTAATCTCTTTTAACTGTAATTCTTTTATATCATCAATATCATTGATATCTTCAAATCTAGGATCAGCATCAACAACCGCTATTATTTTTTGATCATGATCACCTGAATCAATCATATCTAAGTACCCAATAACCCTAGCATCAACGATACATCCGGGAAAAGTTTTTGTAGTAGCTAGAACTAAAATATCAAGAGGATCTTTATCTGAAGCCAAAGTCTTATCAATAAAACCATATTCAGCTGGATAGGTCATTTTTGAATATAAAACTCTGTTTAGTTTAATTCGGTTTTTATCTTTATCTACTTCATATTTATTCTGAGTTCCCATTGGAATTTCGATAATGGCTTCAACAACATATTTCATTAAATCACTTTCCTTTCTGCAAAAATTATATAATATAGCGCTAGATTTTGCAACTTTTATACATTTTTATTGTCTTTTTTCATTATTGAATATACAATTTAAGCACTTTTGTGGTAAAATAATCTAGAGGTGGTGTAAAATGGGTTATTTCTTATGGGCAGAACCGACCTATATAGAATGGCTTAATAGAAATTACTGGTGGCCAGTAATTCTATGTGTTTTAATTGTGGCATTAGGTTTTTATTTCATCTTTATTTACAAACCTAAAATTAAAAGCAAACCTTTATCAGAAGAAGAAATTAATGCAGTAATTAATCTATTTGGTGGTAATGTAAACATTAAGTCAGTTACAAAAGAGGGATCACGTTATAGTTTTAAATTAAATGAAGTAGAAAAATGCAACTTAGAAAAGATTAAAGAATTTGGTGCTACTGGAGTATTTGTATCTGGAGACACAATCAAATTAATCTTTCCTTTTGATGCTGATGTTATTATGGAGAAATTTAGTTAAATACGGAGGGATGTAAATGATTGTTGGAAAATATAAAATAACTTATGAGAATGGGTTACATGCAAGGCCAGCAACAAGACTAGTTTCCAAGGC
>CAZZPD010000103.1:0-4385 GCA_964655885.1 uncultured Candidatus Izemoplasmatales bacterium
ACCAGTTAATCGTATACTCTTTGAACTGGGAGTCTTCTTGAATTGTGAAGATAAACAACTTATTATAAGCAAACTACTCCCTTATATTTCTTAAAATATTATATCAAAATATTATTTAATAACCAATATCATATTCTAGAGTATATACTAAATTATAGAATCCTTACTTACTTTAAATAATTTACCATCATTGCGATAAATATTCATTGTATTTTATCGATATTTATGGTATACTCCTTAAGTCTTAGTAAATGCTTTTATCCATTGTAAAAATTCGGTAAAATCAAGAATTTTCAGTGGATAAGAGCATTTTTTAATTAACGAAGGAGCAAAGTATGGCATTTAAAAAATTAGAAATTATCAAACCAATATTAGAAGCAATTAAACAAAGTGGGTATGAAAAACCTTCACCAATACAGGCATCAGCGATTCCTATTTTATTATCAGGAAAAGATATCATGGGTAGTGCACAAACTGGAACAGGTAAAACTGCAGCTTTTGCAATCCCTTTATTACAAAATATTAATCAGTTAAATATAAGAAAAGGGATTAAAGCATTAATCCTTACTCCTACAAGAGAGTTAGCAATGCAGATTAAAGAGAGTCTTAATACTTATGGAAAGTTCCTTTCATTAAAATCTGTCGTAATCTATGGTGGAGTAAAACAAAAATCTCAAGTAGAACGATTAAAAAAGGGCTGTGACATTTTAGTAGCTACTCCAGGTAGATTACTAGATTTAATGAACCAACAAATTATCAAGCTTAACAATGTAGAATATCTAGTATTAGATGAAGCAGATAGAATGTTAGATATGGGGTTTATTAAAGATGTTAAAAGAATCGTTAATAAAATACCTAATAAAAGACAGACTATGTTGTTTTCAGCTACATTACCTAAATCTATTCTTAATCTAGCTGATTCTATTCTTACGAATCCTGAAAGGGTTGAAATCACCCCTGTAGAAACGACATTAGATACGATAGAACAAACTGTATATTATGTAGAGAAGAATAAAAAATTGTCGGTTCTAATAACCCTTTTAAAAAAAGAATCATATAAATCTATTTTAGTCTTTTCAAGAACGAAGCATGGTGCTAATAAAATTGTTAAAAGATTAATTGAAAAAAATATTTCAGCTTTACCTATTCATGGGAATAAATCACAAAGCGCTAGAACTGAAGCGTTATATTTATTTAAACAAAATAAAGTAAGAGTCTTAGTCGCTACAGATTTAGCTGCTAGAGGGTTAGATATTGATGACTTATCATTAGTTATTAATTATGATTTACCAGATGTACCTGAAACGTATATTCATCGAATTGGTAGAACTGGTAGAGCTAGTAAAACTGGATTAGCTATTTCTTTTGTGAGTAAAGAGGAAGAACCTTTATTACAAGGAATTCAAAAGCATATTAAAATGTATATTCCTGTTAGTGAAGCATATCCATATCATTCAATATTTAACACAGAACAAGTGATTAAACCTAACTATAATAAAAAGACTAACTCAAATAAATTAAATGTGAATCAATATAAAAAACAAATAGATGGTAAATCTAAAAAGAAACAAAGTACAGAACTTACTGAAAAGATTAAACATTCACAACCTAAAAAGAAGACTGAACCTAATTTAGAAAAGAAAAGAGGTTGGGCTAAAGCTAAACCAAAATCTAAATTCTATGGTTCTAAAGACAAGAATACTTCTACTAAAAGAAAGAATTATTCAACAAAGAAACATTAAAAAAAATTAGGTAGACTAATTAATTTGTCTATAGTATAAAGGAACTAATACGACTCTGTATTAGTTCCTTTTGTTTTATATGAACTTATGCTTCATAAACATGGACATATCTTGTAAGGGTTGTTGAATTTCCAACAAAGTCTTTCACAATATAAGTTATTTCGTAAACTCCTGCTATTTGATTATTTACAGTACCCATAACAGTAACTGTTATTGTACTATTCGTATTATCATAGTAAATAATACCAGCATCAAACCACTCTTCACCAATTGTTATCGTATCAATCCCTGGTTTTAGTGCTACAAAAGGAGCTGTTTGATCTACTACAATTACATACCTTGTGACTAAATAATCTTTTTGTTCATAATTAATGGTATAGATAACTACATATAATCCAAGCATATCTGTGTTAACTGTGGATTCAGTAGTCATTTCAAATACTTCATCATCAACACAAAGTATCGCACCTTGGTCAACCCATTCAGAGTTTAGTTCTACTGTATCTTGTCCTTCATTAATTTTTGCGATGATCGTAGGAACATATTCTGTTGTAGCTTCAGTAGTTTCTTCCAAAGTTGTTTCTTCAAATGTTGTTTCTAGTGTTGTTGTATAGTCTGTTGGTGTAACATAGGTGAAATTATCATCTGTATTAATTGTATTACTACTTAATAAATCACATCCTGTTAAAAACATCATAGATATTAAAATCATAATTATAAGCATTTTTTTCATGATAAATCCCCCTCTTCCTCTTCTTCTTTTTTAAAGAAATAATTATTTGGAATAAATCCATCTTCAGTTACAAAAATAAACCGATAATACTCGTATTCTACTCCTTCATATGTATAAGTATAAATGATATAGTATATTCCTTCTTCTTGGTTATTTATATGGTTTTCTTTCACAGTACAATCAAAGGTTTGATCATTGATTTTAACAACACAACCAGTGTCGATAAATGTTTCGTTTATTTTAATTGTGGTTACTGCATTATTTAGGATAAATTCTACAGTTGGTGATGCTTCTTTCACTGTAACATATCGTTTTTTGATAGTTATATTTCCAAAAGCATCAGTTACTGTATATGTAATTAAATATGTTCCAGGTGTATCCACATCAACTAAATGATTTACTTCAAGTGTTGCTTCACTCAAATCAGAATAAATAACTCCTGCATCAATGTATTGTTCACCTACTGTTATTGTATCCACTGAAGGATTTAACATAACTAGCGGTTTTGTCGTATCTACGACATTTACAGTAAATTCTTGTGTTGCAGTATTTGAATAATTATCTTTTACTTCAACGATTACTAAATAACTCCCTACACTTGAATAATCTACATCATCTTTAATCTCTGATAGAAAGAACGTTTCAGAGTAGTTATCTTCAATATTAGTAATTAAAGTTGTCCAATCAAATGTTTCATACTCTCCTAATTCAATCGTTTGATCAGGAATATCATCAAATGTAGGACTGGTTGTATCTCTAACTATTACATGCATCGATTGAGTATTTGAATTACCATTACCATCACTTAAAGTATATTCAACTATATTACTACCAATTATATTGAAATTAACATTTTCTGTGATTGTAATAACAACCTCTGTAAGTGAGTTTTCTACAATATTTGAGATAAAAGTAGACCAATCTATAACTTCATTAAATCCTACTTCATAATCTAAAATTTCAGGTACTTCAAATTCCGGTGCAATTGTATCAATCACTGAAACTAAAATTGTTTTAGTTGTTGAATTACCACTTAAATCACTAACCTTAAGAACAACTTCATAATCACCAACAACAAAATAATCCACAGTATTACTTATAACTTCTTTAATTAATTCATCATCACTATTTTCTTCCACTAAACCGATATGATAAAGGAAGTTAATTTCATCATGTCCTACTTGAATGATCAAATCGCTAACTTCAAATGAAGGAGCGATTGTATCAACCACAATGACTTCTCTTTTTAAGCGACCAATATTGCCTGAACTGTCCTCAGCAATATATTCAATGTAGTATTCTCCCGCTGTACCATATTCAACTGTAAACCCACCAATAGTTACAGAACATACATTATCATAATTATCAATACAAGTCGCACCATCATCATAATAAATCTCTCCAGCTTCTAAGGTAATAACTTCTTCTCCATTTAAGGTAATGATAGGTGCTTGCGTATCAACTACTTTAACTAAGAACGTTTGACTTTTACTATTTAATGATTCATCTGTAGCTTTAACTACTACATAATATTCTCCTAAAGTATCGTATAAGACAGCATCAGAAACTTCTTCTAGTGTAACTAATGTATCACTATCTTCAAGTAGGTTTTCTATAATCGTTGTCCAGTCAATATCTTGATATTGATCTACTTCTATTGTCTGAGTGTCAATATAATCAAAGGTTGGTGCAGTATAATCAATAACCTCTATTTGAATGATCTGTATTGCTTCATTTCCATAAGCATCTTTGATTCCTATCGTGGCTGTGTAGTTACCTGGTGTATTCCCATCTACATTACAGTCAATTTGATAGACTGTAACTGGTTCTCCACTAGAATCAATTTCATTTGTTATTTTATCAGTAAAATCAAATGTTGTATTACTAGTTATCCCAATTGCAAAATCAAA
>CAZZPD010000104.1:0-4348 GCA_964655885.1 uncultured Candidatus Izemoplasmatales bacterium
AAATTTTTCTTGGTTGTTGTTTGTTTGCATATGTTCAGTTTTCAAAGACCAATTTTTACGCGTTCATTTCACGCGCTTTTATATTTTATCATAGTGAGATTTTAAAGTCAATAATTATTTACTCTATTTTAGACAATTTTTTTCAAAAAAATTTATTCTGTTAAAAAGTGCTATATTTGGCTGTAATTTTACATTCAAAAATGAAAATTCTTGTTAATATTTATAAAGAAAAAGACCAAGTGTTTTACTTGGCCTTTATATATCATAAATATATACGTTATTTTAGACCAAATAACCTTAAAATATCATTATAAGTAATAAATACTAAAAGTGCCATTAATAAGAAGAACATAACTGTATGAAGTAAATTTTCAACTTTTTGATTAGGTCTTCTTTTTGTTATAGCTTCATAACCAATAAATACAATTCTACCACCATCAAGTGCTGGTATTGGAAGTAAGTTAACTATACCTAAATTAACACTAAGCAATCCAACCCAAGCTAGTAAAGAAATAATTCCATTAGCTGCGGCTTGACTTGTCATTGAGAATATACCTACAAATCCGCTTAAGTCTCCAACTCCTACTTGATTTGAAGTAAACATCAAACCAATAGTTCTAAAGATTGTTGACCCTGCATGTGAAAATGATGACCAAGCACTTCCAAAACTTCCAAAGAAACTAAACTTCATGGTGCTTGTAATGCCCACTTTTGAATAATAGGATTCATAACCCATTGCGCTTAAAACATCTTCTCCATAAGCAATAAAATCAAAATCTAGTATTTCTCCCTCTCGTTCAATTTCAATATTTGTAGGGTTCTCTTCTGTTGATCCTTCAATATGATCGTTAGAAAAATCAATTAAATCAGATATCGTGTTCATAGGAATGCCATCAATGCTAATAATCCTATCTCCTGATTGTAGTTCTGAATTAACATATAATGGAGATAATAGTATTAATCCAGGGTCAGTTGCGTCTGGATCTAAAACAAATCCTAAAGTGTAAAAATAATACTGTGGATAAACTACTACATCATCATATCTGATTCCATCTCTTTCAAAGTCGATAACATAAAAATCAGCCAGTTTATTTAATTCACTACTAATTGAATTTGTTTCTCCATCCCATGATGTAATATCAACATCATTAATTGAAAGAATAATGTCTCCTGCTTGAAAATGTTCTCCTGCAGGCATATTCATATCAACTTCACCAATTTCAGGACTAGCTCCATTAGGAACGCCTATTGCAAAAGC
Source organism: uncultured Candidatus Izemoplasmatales bacterium (assembly GCA_964655885.1). Lineage (GTDB taxonomy): Bacteria > Bacillota_I > Bacilli_A > Izemoplasmatales > Hujiaoplasmataceae > 4572-104. The sequence continues at coordinate 1,259 of CAZZPD010000104.1, forward strand.
AATAATCAAATATACAAAGAAAGCTAAGATAAAATTCATCAAAGGTCCACCAAAGGTAGTAATGAATCTTTGCCATCTAGTTTTGTAAGTAAAGCTTCTATCTTTAGGTGCGATTTGTAAATGACCTTTTTTAGTCACATACATAGCATCTCTTTTTACTGTATAGCCATTTATATATAATCTAGTTCCTTCTTCACTAGATAAATCGTATTCTTCTACTTTTACTTCAACGAAATCATTATAATTTGTATCAGATGAATTTAGAATTATACGGTTAACTTCATTATTGCCATCAAATCCTAGTCTTATTTTCTGTCCAATTTTAATGATATCAGCTTCAATTTCTTCTCCGGCCATTGACACAAACCCACCAAAAGGTATAGCTCTTATTGAGAAAACAGTCTCCCCAAATTTCTTGCTCCAAAGTCTTGGCCCCATACCAAAAGAGAACTCATGACACAAAATCCCTGCTCTTTTTGCAAAGAAGAAATGCCCTAATTCATGAATACAAATCACTACTCCTAAAACTACTAGAAAAATAATTATATTCCATAAAGTTGTAATAAAACTTAAAGTAATAAACATGCTAAATCTCCATTCTATTTATTATATCTGTCAAATATTTCTTTTTTTATTGCTCTATCGATATCATAGATTTCTTCTAAAGAAGGATCTATAATTGTATGATGATTTTTAACTGCATTAATTACTATTTCTTCAATCTGTAAAAAACTAATTTTTTCATTTAAAAATAGTTTAACTGCAGCTTCGTTAGCTGCATTAAGTACAATTCTTTGGCTACCGCCTATTTTAAAACAATCAATTGCTAGTTTTAATAGTGGATATCTATTATAATTAACAGGTTTAAAATTCAGTGTACTTATTTTATCAAAATTTAAAGGTTCAATCAAACTTTTGATTCGTTTAGGATAGAACATTGCATAACTTATTGGTAATCTCATATCTGGATTAGCCATTTGAGCTATGATTGAGCCATCAACATATTCTACCATTGAATGAATAATACTTTCTTTATGTATTAAAGGTTTAATGTTTTCAATATCGATATCAAAAAGATAAGCTGCTTCAATAATTTCAAACCCTTTATTCATCATTGTAGCTGAATCAATTGTAATCTTATTACCCATATTCCAATTGGGGTGACTTAAAGCATCCTTTAAAGTAACAGATTTCAACTCATCTCTAGTTTTGTCTCTAAATGATCCTCCACTAGCTGTTATAATTAGATTTTTGATTGCTTTAGTATCTTCGCCTTGCATTGCTTGCCATATAGCATTATGTTCTGAATCTATTGGGTATAGTTTTGCATCATGTTCTTTTAATAATGCATTAACTAAATGACCTCCAACAACTAAGGTTTCTTTATTTGCCAATAAGATATCTCGATTAATTTTAATCGCTTCAATTGTAGGTTTCAAGCCAACCATACCTACTAATGCATTAATTAATACTCCATCTTCATCATTTTCATTAAGTTTGGCTAATTCACATAATCCTTCTTCACCAAATACAATTTGAATATCTGGGAATACTTCTTTTATTACATCAGCGTCTTTTTTATCTTTTACAGATATCATCTCTAATGAAAATTTAGAACCAATTTCAATTAGTTTTTCTAAATTTGAATATCCTGATATAGCTATTAAATTGAATTCTTCTGGATACTCCTCAATGATTTCAATTGTTTGTGTACCGATTGATCCAGTTGCCCCAAGAAGATAAACGTTTTTCATAATACACCTCTAAAATATAATTATAGCTAACATCAAAAATATAGCTGCAAACATACTGGAGTCAAATCTATCCAATATTCCACCATGACCAGGTAAAAGATTTGAATAATCTTTAATATCTACTTCTCTCTTAAATTTTGATGCAATTAGATCTCCAATTTGAGAGATTGCAGATAATATCATTGATAACAATAAGACTAAGAAGATATTGAAGTCAAATACTTCAAAGAAGTAAGCAAATATTGTAGCTAAAATCGCTCCAAGTATCAAACCAGCTACTGCTCCTTCAACGCTTTTTTTTGGACTTATATGGACTGCTAATCGATGTTTGCCATATTTAATACCAATAAAATATGCAAATACATCAGTAAGCATAGACACTGCAAAAAGATATACGATTACTTCTATTCCTTTTGTTCTTAGATAAGCGAAAGCAATAAATCCTAAACTTGTATAAAAAATTGTTAATAATTGATTACCAAAATCTTCTCTATCAAATTCTTTTATTGACACAAACATAACTGCATAGAACAATAGTAATCCTATTATGAAAATAAATACATATATATAGAAGATAAGTCTGTTGAAGAAAATTACACTTAGTGTTGAAAAACCAACACTAAATAAGATAGCTAAATAATCAAACCATCTAATCGTTTTATTTTTTCTAGACATTTTAGTAAATTCATAAGCTGCTAAGCCAGATAAAATTACACAAAATCCAGAAAATAGAAACTCTAGTTTTCCTTCACCAAAATAGATTAATGTAGCTAAAACTAAAGCGATTAATGTTCCAGTTATTATTCTCTGTCTCATTTTTTCTTTAGTCCTCCATATCTTCTATCTCTATTATTGTATTCTTTGATTGCTTTTACTAATTCTTTTTTAGAAAAAGCAGGCCAGTATGTTTTACAAAAATATAACTCTGAATAAGCAGCTTGCCATAATAAGAAATTACTTAATCTTATTTCTCCACTAGGTCTAATTAATAAGTCTAATTTAGGTAAATCTCTTGTATATAAATATTGCTCAATGTGTTTAGGTTCAATATCTTCCTTTTTAAGTTTTTTATCTAAAACATCCTGTGTTACTTTCTTTACTGCTTCAGCAATTTCTATTTGAGATCCATAATCAAAACAAATGTTTAAAATTAAACCTTTTCTATCTTTAGATTTTTCAGTTATACGTTCTAGTATCTCTAAGTTTTCTTTACTTAAATGTGTTTTTCTTCCAGAAAACATTACTTTAATATCGTATTTTTCAAACTCACCTTTAAATTTCTTTTCAAATTCAGCAGGTAATTTCATTAAAAATTCAACTTCTTCACTAGGTCTTT
>CAZZPD010000105.1:0-3014 GCA_964655885.1 uncultured Candidatus Izemoplasmatales bacterium
TAGCTACCAGAGCAGTTTTTCCTAGAAAATCTACATACATAGTAGCTGTAGATGGATTTATTAATCGTGAAGGTCTGATGCGTAATGTTGGTTGTTTTATGAAAAGAAAGTTTGTCAGTGATATTAAACTGGTAAAACAAATCAAACATAGTTTAGAAATAAACCAAACCGTCTGCCAAATTTATCCTGAAGCTAGATATTCATTAGTTGGAACTCAATCAATGCTACCAACAAGCTTAGGAAAACTAATCAAATTAATGAAATATCCTGTAGTTACTTTAATTGGTAACGGACACCATTTAAGACAACCTTTTTGGAATTTAAAAAAACGTAAAGTAAAAACAAAAGCTTATATGACACAGATTATTACTCAAGATGAAATTAATACAATAAGCATTGATGAAATCAATCAAAGAATTAATGAAGCATTTGTCTATGATGATTATAAATATCAACTAGATAACAACATTAAGATTAAAGAAAAATTTAGAGCTGAAGGATTAGAAAAACCTTTGTATATGTGTCCACACTGTTTAACTGAATTTAAAATGAAAACAAAAGATAATAAAATTTGGTGTGAAAACTGTAATGAAACATACGAAATGGATGAATTAGGAAGATTATCTAATATAAATGGAGAAACGAAATTTTCTCACATTCCTGATTGGTTTGAATGGGAGCGACTTCAAGTTAAAAAAGAAATAATTGATTCGAAATATCTTGTTGAACTAGATGTTGATATTGATATGTTGCCAAATAGTACTGGCTATTATCGTATTGGTAGTGGTAAATTGATTCATAATAAAGATGGCTATCATTTGATTGGTGAAAAATTGGATATTAAAAAGCCAGTTATAGCTAATTTTGGAGTACATATTGAATATGATTATTTTGGTAAAGGTGATTGTATAAGCTTCTCTACAAATGAGGATACTTATTATATATATCCACATAATCAAGAATACTCTGTAACTAAATTTCACTTTGCTACTGAAGAACTTTATAAATTATCAGAAAAAAAATAAAAAAAGTCCAATAAAACACATTACTTACGCGTATATTAAATGAAAACAAAAAAATTGGAGGAAATATTATGAAAAAATTATTAGTAGGAATTTTTATGATTGCATTTGCTTTAACTTTTGCAGCTTGTAGCAATTTAACAACAACTGAAGCAGTAATTGAGATGAATGATGAAGAACAAGTATTTACAGTCAGCGCTATGTCAGCGGCTAGCCTTTTGGATTTTTCATTTGTAGATACATTAAGTTACACACCTTTAAGTGATACGACTGAAGCAGTTGACACTGAAGAAGGCGATGAAGTTATTGAAGAGGAAATAGATGAAGTTGATACATATATTGAATTAATGGAAACCTTCTTAGGCAGTAACAATGGGTTAGAAATAAATGTCTTAGAATCTGATCGTGAAGCATTTGAAAATCTAGTTTCTTATACTTCAGTTGACATGTTTGGAAATTCAATAGTATATTACTTATATTACAATGAAACAATCTATGAAGAAGATGTTGAAGAAGAACCTGAAATAACTACAGAAGTAACAACTGAAGAACCAGAAGTAACTACTGAAGAGCCAGAAGTTACTACAGAAGAGCCTGTAACAACTGAACCTGAAACAACAGAAGAAGAAACTTCATTAGAATTAGCTACACAAACTAGAGATTTTCAATTTCAAGATGCTGATGATGATAATGTAGTTTATTTACTTACTGGTGTAATTGTTCAAGGTGAAGTTGAATATGCAGTTGAAGGTAAAAAAATCATTGAAGAAGATGGTAGCGAAATGCTAAGATTAAGATCTTACATTGATGCTGATAACTGTGTAAAAGTAACTTATAAAACTGATGCAGAAGATGGAAACAAAAAATTCTTTTATGAAGTTAAGCAAGATGGAGTTATTATTTCAAAATCAAGAGTTCATGTTGTTGAAGAAGACGGAGCATTAAGAGTTCATTTAGCATTTGAAGATGAAACAATGAAAGCTAAATATGAATTTGCAATTATTGAAGTTGATGACATAACAGTAATTCATGTAAAATATGATATTAGACCAACTGATGGCGTTAGAGAAACAGGAAATATTCATATCGAAGTTACTGAAGATTCTGAAACTGGAGAACTAATCTATACTTACAAAATATTAGAAAGCAATCAACAAGCTGGTGGAAATAGCTATAGAAAAGAAATCCAAAAGAACCATGACAAAGGAAATTCTAACAGAAACGACAATAGTAATAACGGAAACAAAGCTTAATAATAATTAAATAATCGAAAAGATGCTAGTATTTATTACTAACATCTTTTTATTTATGGAAATAGTACATAAGCAATTTAAAAATACTAGCTTTTGTGTTAAAATTACTAATAAGTTAAAACAAAAAAGAAGGTGAGCTTATGGGTGACTATAGTTTAAATATTTTTGCAATATTAATTTTGATAGCTCTTTATATAGTAATCCATATTGCAAAGGATACATATAATATAAAAAGTAGAATTTTTAGGTTAATGATACTTACAACTATTTTTATGAATCTTTGTGAAATCTTAAGTTGGGTTTTCAATGAAAAACCAGGTGATCTTAATTATTTCCTTAACTTCAGTTTTAATTTCTTATTTACTGCATTAAGTACTGCAGTTGTTGGCCTTTGGGTATGTTATATTGATTATATTGTTTTTAAAGACTATGAAAAATTAAAGAAGAAATGGTACTATTTCTTACCTAGTGTAATTATGGTTGTACTATCTATAATTAATATATTTTATCCTATTTTATTTGAAATAAGTACTAGTAATGTATATGCTAGGCTACCGTTAATATGGTCATCAATTCCTTTAATTTTAATATCATATATATACGTTATAGTTCTTGTCCTTAGAAATGATAAAACAAGTAATAGAAGAACAATCCTTGGAGTTTTAATATTTTTAGCCTTACCAATCATAGCTGCTGTTCTTCAATTGTTAAACTACGGATTACTACTTATATGGCCAAG
>CAZZPD010000105.1:3114-4297 GCA_964655885.1 uncultured Candidatus Izemoplasmatales bacterium
GGAGATGAATTTTTAATTGTAAGTGCAATCTATAATCATACAGATTTGGATAAATTAAAATATAAAATTAAAGAACAATTAAAAAAATCAAAAAATGAATATGTAAAAAACATAAACCTTTCATTTGGTGTTTCAATTTGCAAAAGCACAAACAACTGTAGTGTAGAAAAAGTCATTGTTGAAGCTGATAACAATATGTATAGAAATAAACAAAATTATAAACAGAAAGAATTATAATGGAAGAAAAAATTACTATAATTACTGGGGCTACATCCGGAATCGGTTATGAAACAGCTAAAAAACTATATTTAGCTGGACATCATTTAGTTCTAGGTAATAGAAACCATGAAAAAGCTAAAAAATTAAAAAAAGAATTATTAAATTTAAACAAAGATGGAAAAGTAGATATGTTACATATCGATTTATCCTCTTTTTCTTCAATCAAAGCATTTGCTAATGAGGTAATCAATAACTACGATAAAATTGATGTATTAATTAATAATGCTGGTGTATTTATGAGAGAAGAAGCTTATACAGAAGAAAACTTTGAAATGACTATGGGTGTAAATCATTTAGGCACTTATTTATTAACTGAATTACTACTAGATAAATTAAAAGAAAATGATAAAGCAAAAATAATTATGTTATCTAGTGTAGGTTGTTATTGGGGGTCTTTACGTATGAGACCAGATATATTTACAAGAAGAACAAATAGTTTTAAAGACTACTTCAACTCAAAACTTGCTAATCTATTTTATGCGATTGAGCTAAATAAAAGACTAGAAGAATCAAATGTCATTATTAAAGCAGCTGATCCAGGGATTGCTTATTCACATATATGGAAATGGAAATCTAAATTTGGTCAATCACTAGATAAAATATACAAGAAAATTACAAGCACTTCAGAAGAAGGATCAAGAATTGTGGTTCTTTTAGCAGATTCTAATAAGTATGACAGTGACTCTAGTTTATTATACAAGTATGATAAATCAAGAAAACTTCCTAGAAGAACTAGAAGAGAAAAACGTAGAAAAGAATTTATTGAATTTACTGAAAATACAATGAAGAAATATCTTTAACAAAGTTTCTAAATTTAATTGTTCAAAAATCTAAAATTTATAGTATAATATATATTGCTATGCCGGCGTGGTGAAATCGGTAGACACGATGGACTCAAAATCCA
>CAZZPD010000106.1:0-4224 GCA_964655885.1 uncultured Candidatus Izemoplasmatales bacterium
AATCCTAATGCAGTCATAGGAAAAGGATTTTTTATTGACCATGGAACCGGTGTAGTTATTGGTGAAACTGCAGTGATAGGAGATCATGTAAAAATATATCAAGGAGTTACATTAGGAGCTAAATCTTTAAGAAAAGGCAATAGCTTAAAAGGAACTAAAAGACATCCAACGATAGAAGACAATGTTACAATTTATTCTAACGCTTCAATTTTAGGTGGTAATACAGTGATAGGTGAAAACTCTGTGATTGGATCAAACGTATTTATTACGGAATCTATCCCTAAAAATTCAATCGTTACAAATAAAAAACCTGAATTAGAATTAAGGAGTAATATTAAAAATGAAAGTATATAATAATATATTAGAGACAATTGGAAATACGCCATTAGTTCGATTAGAAAAAGTAGAGAGAAAATACAATCTAAAATCTAAACTATATGCCAAATTAGAAAGTTTCAACCCTAGTTTCTCTGTTAAAACTAGACCAGCATTTTTTATGTTTAAAGATTTAAAAGAAAAAAATATAATTAACAATGATACAACCATCATCGAATCAACCAGTGGTAACACTGGAATTGCTTTAGCAATGATTTCTGCTTATTATGGAAACAAATGTATCTTAGTTATGCCTGATACATTATCTAAAGAAAGAATTGATTATATGAAGCTATATGGAGCTGAAATTATTTTAACTCCAGGAAATATTGGAATTAAAGGAGCTACTCTAAAAGCAAAAGAATTAAATGAATCAATAGAAAATTCAGTGATTCCTAGTCAATTTACAAATTTATCTAATCCAAGAAGTCATTACGAAACAACCGCTAGAGAAATCAGTTCAGCATTAAATGGTAAAGTTGATTATATCTTTAGTGGTATAGGAACAGGTGGCACGATTACAGGATTAGCAACATATTTCAAAGAAACAGAAGCTAATACAAAAATTATTGGAATTGAACCATATCATTCAAGTGTCATCAGTGGCTTCGAAAAAGGAAAACATAAAATTCAAGGAATTGGCGCAGGGTTTATTCCAGATATTCTTAACGTTAGTTTAATTGATGAGATATTACGAGCTAAAGATGAAGATTCTATTAACCATACAATAGCGTTACCTAAACTTGAAGGAATTAGTATTGGAATTTCTTCAGGAGCAGTATTAAGCGAAGCAATAAACTACACAATAAAAAATAATTTAATTAACAAAAATATTATATTGATATTTCCTGATTCAGCTGAAAAATACTTTAGTACGGGAATATTTAAATGAAAAGCGACTTTAAACTAGTCGCTTTTATTATGAGAAATTGCGAAATAAATACATAATATACGACGATTAGATAGCATCAAAACACATCAATATGAGAAAAAATCTCAAAATACTTGATTTTTATTGTTAAAGAGGTATAATATTCATGAGGTGTTATCATGTTAAAGTATTTCTATGTAAAAAATTTTAAGTCTTGGAAATCAGGAACATTAATAAGTATGAAAGCTGATTCGATAAGCGAACACCCTTTCAATTATGTTAAAGTTAAATCAGGAAAAGAAAAAATATTGAAAAATTTAGTAATATTTGGTTCGAATGCCAGTGGTAAAAGTAATTTGCTAGATTCGATTACTTTTATGTATAACAAAGTAATGGAAAAATATAACGAAAGAGAATGGAATAAAACAATTCCTATTGAATTAAGAAATAATGCACTTTTTTCTGCATTATCTTTTAGAAAGCCTATTTGTCAAACATTCGCTAATAAAAACACAAAATCAACATTTGAAATAACCTTTATTGAAGGTAACGATGAATATTCATATGGCTTTGATATTAGAAATGAATTAATTGTCAATGAATGGTATGAGAAAAATGATAAAATAATTTTTGATAGGAAAAACAATAATAATTCAAACATGAAGGAATATAAATTTTTGACAGATAAAGTACTTGATGATGAACTATATCTATCATATATTATTCCTTTTATAAAGATTCAAGCAGGAGATCCATTAAAGCATTTAACAAAATTTTTTATTTCAATGGGCATTTTTAAGGATTTTGAAAAACTTGATGTCAATATATTAAATATAATATTAATAGATACATACAAAAGAAATAAAAAAATGATAGATAAGATAAATAGCTTTTTTAGTATCATTGATTTTGGTATTATAAGAATGGATTATGACGAACTTAAAAAAGCAATTTATTTTATTCATAAAGGGCAAAACGATACCTTTAAAGTATACTTAGGGTATGAATCACTTGGGACACGCAAGATGTTAATTACATTAATCGGAATCTTACAGAGGTTGGAAAATGGAGGATTAATTGTAGCTGATGAGTTAACATCATCATTACATCCATTACTAACAAAAATTTTTTTAGATTCAATTTCAAACCCTGAAATGAATGTTGGAAATGCACAAATTATATTTTCAACACATGATATATTTTTTATGAGGAAAGAACAATTTAGAAGAGATGAAATTGGCTATGTACAAAAAGATTTGTTTGGCGAATCACATTTTCATAAGCTATATGATATAAAAAATGAAGATTCATCAAGAGTAAGAAACGATGCTACATATTGGAAAAACTATATTAAGGGAAACTATGAAGGTACACCAAAGATTGATTACGATATGTATTTAAATGAAGAAAGTGCTTTTTATGGCAAGAAACAGACCTAAAAAAAATACAAAAATAATAAATAAAAGCAAAATCTTGGTCATAGCAGATGGGGTTACAGAAATCAACTATTTGAAAGGATACATTGAAAAACACACCAACTTAGCAAAAAAATCTGATATAAAATATGTTCCAAATAAATTAAATACTCATAATATCTACTACTATATTAAATCAGTAGAAGCAACCTATGATTATATATTTGCTTTTTCAGATAAGGATAACAATAATAATAAGAAAGATACATTTAACAATTTTTGTAAATGTAATGATATATTTGACAATGTAACAACCGGTTATAGCAATCCATGTTTCGAACTTTGGTTATATTTGCATTTTAAATTTAGAGAAGCAGAAATTTCTATTAAAGAATTAAATAGATATTTCTTTAAAAAATTAGGTAAGAAATATAAGGCAAAGGAAGATATTATTGATTACTTTATAGAATATTTAGATGTAGCAAAAAAAAATAGCCTTAAGCTAGATATGTTTTGGAGAAAAGATAAAGGTGTTAATAAATTTGCTGATATGAACCCTAGCACATCTGTACATAAGATAATTAATAAAATTGACAAATTAAAATAATTTTAAACATTTAAAAATAAATAATGTATAGAAAATCAAAAAGTTTCTTATATATTAACATTATAAGAGGAGTGGTTATTATGAAAATATTAAAAAATAAAAAAATCCTTGATATTACAGAAACAGATCCTTCAGATGCAGCAGAAGTATTAGAATATTTAAAGCAGGTGGGAGCTGAAACCAATTATTTAATCATTGATAAAAATGGAATACCCCTAACAATAGAACAAGAAGAAAAATATATTGAAAAATGTAGAAATTCAATCAACAACAAATCTTTTGTTGGTAAAATTGATGGAAAAATAGTTACTGTATGTGGATTTCAAGGTAGTGAAAGTAATAGGGTTAAACATAACGTATCTTTAGGGATGTCTGTTTTAAAAGAATATTGGGGACTTGGTATCGCTCAATATATGATGAATCATATGGAAAACTACGCAAGAACTACAGGTATCATTAAAAATATGACTCTCGAAGTGCGAAGTGACAATGAAAATGCAATCCATATTTATGAGAAAACAGGATTTAAAAAAGTAGGTATATTTACTAAAAAAATTAAAATTGATAACGAATATTATGATAGTTTAATCATGGAATTATTACTATAATTATCAATAAAGAGTATAGATGAATTTTCTATACTTTTTTTCTTAAGAAATATTGAATAACCTTTTGACTTGACTAAAGTATTTAGGTATAATTATTTATAAGTTTTTATTTTAAAAAAGGGAGTTATTTATGAGAATTGGAATCATCGGACCTATTGGCTGTGGAAAATCAACATTATCAAAACTATTATCAGAACATTATCAGGTACCTCTAGTAGAAGAACCTGTTGAAAAAAACGAATTTTTACCTTTATTTTATGAAGATAAAGAGACATTTGCTTTATTAAGTCAAAATGCTTTTTATAGTTCTTTATTCTTATTGATGTGGAGAACAAGAAATGAAAAAGC
>CAZZPD010000107.1:0-4163 GCA_964655885.1 uncultured Candidatus Izemoplasmatales bacterium
TTTTAATCAATTATTTTATACAAATCTACAAATTCATTTTCTTTGTTTAACTTCATTAAAAATCTTCCCATGATACTAAATCTTTTTTGATTGTGTTCTATAAAGATAAAATGATTATATACTATATAATTTTCAATTTTCTTAGTGTTCATAGGGTCAAACCCAATAACTTTATCAAATTCAACTTTTTCTAAAGATTTTGATAGAAGGTTCTTGAGCATTTCTGATGATTGATTATTCAAATCATCTAGCCACTTTAAATCAAGATTATTATTAAATTTAACAGAAGTTTTTTTATCTGGTTTTACATATAAATCAACAGTAACACTTCTAGGAAAATCGATTGAAATATCATATCCAAAATCTTCTAAAAGAGTTAACAATAAAGCTCCTACTTCATATGATATATTTCTTGGTTTTGAATAATTACTAAATGTATCAACATATTTAAGAAGTTTGTTAAATTCATTACTATATTTCTCTTCACTAAATTTCTTAAGAGTTTTCAATTCAATAAATCTAGCATACCCTTCAACGGTTTCAATTCCGGCTTCATAGTTAACACTATCTATATATAGCGCTCTTCTCTTGCTTCTCAACATTAAAAACTTAAATAATTCAGACTTATCCTTTTTAATATAACTATTAATTAAATATTTCGTTTCTTCAATTTTCATTCCTATATTTTCTTTTGAAAAATTATAAAATATTCCGCAAATTTCATTTGGAAATCTTTGCTCATTTTTTTCACCTTGAAATGCGTGGAACATTTCATGAACTATTTTACTAGCAAATTGATTGATATCTTCTACTGGATAATTCATATTCCAAATAGCTATGTGTTCATCATTATATTTAATTGAAGAATTACCAATAAATCTATTATCATAAGGAATAACATCATTTTCAAATTGAACAACTTTATCATTATAAAGTGCAAATTGAAAAGGATGAAATCCCTTAAATATACTTTGAAAATCAAGAAGATCTATTCTTTTTTTAATTTTTTTATATGTTTCTTTCATTTATATCACCAATATAATTATATCATTAATTAATGTTTTCTGGTAAATATTATTATTGAATCATTGTTTTTATATGTTAATTTCATATCATCAACTAACATTCCAACATAAATTGTTTCTCTTGAATCAGAGCATTCACCAAGCAATTCCCATCCATAATCTTCTAACTCTTGGTCTCTCTCTATAAATATTTCATTCTTTACAATATCTATCAAATCCTCATTTGAATTTTTTACAATAATAGTGATTATTGTTTGTTCCAAAGTGTAGTCTAATTCAATATTTAATTTATGATATCCTTTATTAAATAAATACATTGTCATTTCATCAACTATTTTGATGTTTTTTTCGATTTCATGAACTGCCATGGTTTTCCTCTCCTTTCTAAAGCTACCATTATCATATGTACTATTACGGCTGTAAATGCAGCTGCAAACCCATTAGAGTATAGAATAATACCTCCATGCATACTACTTAAATTATTAACTAGTGGAAAATGTAACATTCCAGTTAAAATCCCTACTATGAATCCATATTCACCACTTATAGGTGCTAAAGCTGTTGAGAATATAATAGCGAGTGTTACTGAAATACTATTAAAATCTAATCCGAATATTAAAACAACAACAATGACCCCAATTATTGGAGGAATAATATTTTTGGGATGTTTCCCAAAACAACCAAAACCTATTACAGTCATTATTCCACCAAAGGCAGGTGCGGTAAATTTAGTTCCAATGATTATCAAAACAATAATTACTATTAAACCAGTAAATCCTGAATTAAATAAAGCTATTCCTTCTCGATTCTTTCTTGTGAAATCAGTAACTGATCTACCACTTTTCTTTAAAATGTGCTTATAGTTCTTTAATGTCTTTCCTTCGGCCAAAAAGCCACCAACCATAAATATCAACGCAATTAAAATTGCAAGAATTAATAGATGGATATGATAGTTTGAGTCAACATTAGCAGTAATTTGATAATTAGAATTAGTCAATTTAATAAAACTATATGCAAGGATTGCCAATATACCTCCAGCAAATCCAACATTATATAAATCATATCCATTATGAAATTTAATAACGTGAGGAGCTAGTTCCATTATAATAAATCCTGAAATAATACCTACTAAAATTCCTAAAGGTATGCTTATCCATAAACTAATATTCAATCCAAACATTAATACACTACTAATTGGTGCTAAGCCTGATGAAAATAGTAAAACAACAATTACACTTCTTAAAGGTATGTTTTTATATTTTGCATACAAGAATACTCCAAAGAATATAATAGAACTATTTAATAGGTTTTTTCCAAAAAATGAAAACCCTAAAATTGTCATCAACCCAGCAAACACAGGCCCAGAAATAGGTGTTTTTGTCAATCTGACAATTATGTAAGATACTAGTACTAATATTGCTGAATTTAATAGTGTTGGTCCTAATCCAGCTAATTGTATATAATCCGTAAGCAGATTGCTTTTACTAGTATATATAACCTTTAGCCCAACTAACAAGTCTATAGGGGTAGAAAAAACAAATGCTAAAATCATTAATAATATTGCTATAAAGGGTATTAACATTGTCTGTTTTAATTTTATACTCATATACTCCCACCTCTCGCTGTAATCTCTAATATTATAACACAATAAAATAAAAATGAAGAAACTATAAATTTATAGTTTCTCATATACATATATTATTTCTATATAATTTTCTAATAAATTGAGTTTATAAGAAAATGTTTACTACTTTTTGAATTTTTATTAAATACTTAAAGTCTTTCTAAATATTAATGAAATACCTATTCCTACAGTTAATAAAATAACCGCTATTGTGTAAAGACCATTTAACCCAATTAATTCAAAAATATATGAACTCAACCATGTTCCTATGAATGCACTAATTCCATATGCACTAAACATATATCCATAGTTTTTTGAATAATTTTCTGATCCAAACAACCTTCTGGTTGAAATTGGTGCTATGGATAACCAAGCTCCAAAGTTAAGATATACAATACCCATCATAATTAAAAATAATATTTGAGAGTCATTTATAATAAAGCATAATAGTATCATTACTAATATTGATAATAAAGAAAATAAGCTAATTTTAAAAATTGATACTTTATCTATTAATGTCCCTGCTAAAGGCCTTCCTAAACCATTAAAAACAGAGAAAACACCAATAAATATTGCCATTATATGTTTTTCTATTAGAAAATTATGAACTCCTAGGTTTGCTGATAAACCAATGAACATTAAACCAATGAACATCACAATAAAGAATAAAGCATATACAATATAGAAGTTTTTATTTGCTAAAGCTGATTTTGTTTTAACTAGTTGTGTTGAAACTGTTTGATCCATTCTAGCTAGATTCAATGTTATAAAAGGTAATAATACTCCGTAACTAATACTCAAAATTAAAAACACTTGAAATATATCATAGTAATCAAATAGATATGTAATCATTGGACTAAAGAATAATGGTGAAATACCAATACCAAATAATGTTACTCCTGTCCACAAACCTACATTTTTTTGGAGGTTAGATGAAAGAACTCTTAAAGGTAACATATAAAGTGGCCCTATTCCTAAACCAATAAATAATCCATATCCTATTGTCATCGCAAAAATTAAGTTATCATTACTTGCGAACTTTGATAAATAGGAGATAAGAAAACCTAAAACTACAAATATACTACCTATAAGAGCAACTTTTTTTGAACCCAACTTTCTAAATAAATAACCACTAAACCCCATAGAGACCGAGAAGAAAAGCAGCTTAAACATATAAGGAAATCCACTATAAATAGCTGACACTCCTTGTTCGTCTTCTAAGTTAAGTCTAATTACACTGTAAGAGTATACTATCCCCAGTAATATCATTAAAATGAATCCATAAATCTTCATTGAATGTGTTCTATTCATAATTTTTTCCTTTATTTTTATTATATCAAAAATAATTACATAAATTATGATATCAGCTTAAAAATCTTATGTATATTATAATTTTTAATAAAATTCATTTATTTATATATTAAAAAAAACTTAGCTATTCAAGCTAAGTCTTTATTATTATACTGGTGACCCGTACGGGATTCGAACCCGTGAATGCATGCGTGAAAGGCATG
>CAZZPD010000108.1:0-4155 GCA_964655885.1 uncultured Candidatus Izemoplasmatales bacterium
GTGTTTTTATAGGTCCATACACCTCTACCCCAGTCTAACACTGAAAAATGTTTTTTCTCATCATAGACAAAAGTTTCTTCTCCAATTGTCACGATTCCGCTTGTAGGCATACAATTAATTTTTTGGTTGTAATAAAATCTTGGTTTTTTAGTATTCCAAGGAGTAGCGATAACCATTCGGTCATCTTTATAATCAACTAATCTTAATTCAGCTTTAAAATCTTTATTATCAATGAAATTTTTTACAAAAACATTTAGTTCTTTACTATCTTTATATACGATAAACTTAAAACTACATTTCTTATTTTTATATATAATATTTCCTTCATCAGGATTATTTGGTAGATTAAATCTTCCAAATGTTAAAGGAATCATAAATGTTTTCTTAGTTTCTTTTCCAGTTATAAAATCTAAATAACTAGCCGTAAGCATCCCCATATAGCCTAAATCAGCTACAGTAAAACTAAATGCAAAATCATCATTGATACAAGCATAATAGTCCCATTCTTTAATTCTTAATTTACTAGCTTTAATAAAGGATCTATCATAATTAAAAATAGGTTTGTTTGAAAATCCTGGCTTTGTTAAAAATCCTTTTTTATCTAAAAGATTAATGTTTTTCTTATTCATAAACTCAACTCCTTATTTAAATTATACTATAATAAAAGAAAAAAACTGAATATTCATATGAATATCCAGTATTTTTTTTAGAATATTAAATTATCTTTGTTTAAACTCTCTTGGATGTCATCTATCTCTATCCGGTCTAGGTCTTTCAGGAAGTTTTTCTGTTAGTCTTTCGATAGTCTCCACAGCTTTTCTAAGTTCCTTAATTTCAGTTTCAGTAAATATTTTTAATCTTTCTTGCATAAATTCATGATGTAATTCTTCAAGTTTGATAACTGTATCTTTACCTTTTTGAGTAATTTCAAGATATTTTCTTCTTCTGTCATCCTCATCATCAATTTTATTTACTAAACCTTTTGTTTCTAATAAGTCAACTAAATAAGTGAATGAACTCTTTTCCAACCTTATCATTCTACCATAGTCTTTAAAAGGCATATCAGGTTTATGTTCCAACAACATAAGTAACTCAATTTCAGTTCTATTTAACTTAAATTCTAATATCGGTCTAAATCCTTTTTCGATTCCTTTTCCAAATCTTTCTAATACTTTAAAATTAATTCGTTCCATAATTTCCTCCTTTTAGTTCGAATTCGTACATATTATAGTTCGTTTTCGAACTATTGTCAAGGGTTTTTTGTTAGATTTCGAACTTTTTTATACAAAAGGATTATTTGTCATCAATATTAGGATAGATAGCAGGGATTATTACATTCCCATTTAAATCAATTACGAAGCTACCTTCATTACTTTTGATCAAAAGGTAATTGTCAGTATATCTATATATAGAGTAGTTAGAAATATCAAGAGGTAATAAATCGGTACCTAAAGTAAGGATTAATTCATGACTATTATTGTATAGTTTATATACATCATCTTTAACTAAAATATACTCAGATTGATACATAGTCTCTAGAGAATTGATTGTATTTACATATGGATATAATTCCGTCCCATTCATGTAAATATATTTACCACTTATTACTAAAGTCCCATCATTTAAATAGACATTAGTAATATCTTTTCCTTCTAAGTCTTCTGTATATCCATAGAAATAATCACTATATTTCATAACTGAAGATTCTTCACCATAGGCACTCAATACTTCATCAGAAAAGTCTTTAATGATATGTCCAGCATAATCTATTGCTTTATACTGGTCATCATCATTTTTAACGATGATTACTTCTGCATTATTATTGACAAAGGTTTCACCTGGTTCACTATCTAAAAATTCATCATCACCAAGATATAGTTTAGTTGTTCCATCTGCAAAGTAAATTACATTGTTCCAAAGATATGAATAAGAACTTCCTTTATGCAAAGTATAACTTGTTTCAAAATCAAAATTTATATAATGGGCTGTATCTACATCAACAAGTTTTTCTTCTAAATCGTTAAACATATATACATATCCAAAATCTGATACGCTTATAGAATTGTACATTGGATGAATCGTTGTTTTATTTGCAAATTGGATTCCAAACAAATGGTCTTCATCACTAATCAATCCATAACTATTATCTATAAATGGATAAGTTCTATTAAATTCAGTTGCTAGAAAAGATTTGCCTTCTCTATCGATATAACCCCATTCATAGTTATATTCTATAGGTGCATAATCAGATTTATTAAAATCTAAAGCAAACGTAAACTCATGTGAAGTAATTTCTTCACCATCTAGCGCTGTAAAGCCATATAAATTATCTATTTTTGTAACGATAATATAAGAATTATCATCGTTTAATAAAGATATTGGAATAAAATCATAAATAAAATCAAGAACTATCGATCCATCACTTAAAAATACGCCTACTTTATGGGTTGTCTTGTCTTTAACTACAAATAAATTATAATTTGGAAAACGATGTATTGTTTCATAATCAGAATATAAAATATAGTCTCCAGAAGTATCGATTAATCCATAATAGCCATTTTCAAAGATAATTGCAGCTCCATCCCAAAATATACTCGCATAGTCATAGATAAAATCAATTACTACTTCTCCATCAGTATTTAAATATCCGAATTTACCATTACTACCTTCAACTAAAACTAATCCATCATGATATAGTTTATAATTCTCTTCGTACATATATTTGATGTTAGGATTTTTGCTATAATAGCTTGGATCTACTGTGGTCTGTTCTTCTGTTGTAGGAATGGTTGTTTCACCACAAGCATATAGTAATACTGATATGGTTAAAACTAATAAAATACATAAATATTTTTTCACTTTCTTCACCCTTTTCTTCTTGTCACTAATAATTATAACATATAAAATATTGTACAAAAAGATAATTATAGTGTATGTATATTTAATATTAAACCATAGAACAAAAATCCTTTTAAAAATGTAAAAATATGATATACTATTTAATGCGTTAGGAGTGATATTATGTTAGAATATTTAGGTTATTTAGCTTCAGCTATTATTTTGGTATCTTTAGTAATGAGTTCAGCTAAAAAATTCAGATGGATCAATTTATTAGGTGGAGTATTATTTACTGTATATGGTTTTTTAATTAATGCGATACCTGTAGGGGTTATGAATGGTTGTATTTCTTTAGTAAATATCTACTATCTATATAAAATGTATCAATCAAAGGATTATTTTAAAACATTAGATATTGATAAGAAAAGTCAATATTTAAAATATTTTTTGAAGTTTTATAAAGATGATATAGATAAGTTTTTCCCAAGTAAAGAAATTGATGTTGATCATGCTGATGTTAGTTTCTATATTTTAAGAAATGTAGTTCCAGCAGGAATCTTTGTAGGTAATCAATATGATGAAAAGACTTTAAGAGTTGATTTTGATTATGTTGTGCCAACATTTAGAGATTTTAAAATGGGACAATATATCTATAAAGATAAGAAAAACTTATTTATTGATAAAGGATATGAATCATTAATTACATATACAAATAATGAAAAACATGAAGCTTATTTAAAGAAAATGGGATTTGTAAGGGATTCAAATTTATGCAATAGAGAAATGTTGTGTTACAGATATAAATTAGCATAGAAAAATGGTCTAAATTTAGACCATTTTTTTATTGTTTTTTATCTTATTCAGCTGGTGTTTCTGTAGTGGTTTCTTCTACTGTAGTTTCTTCAACAGTAGTTGGAGCTTCAGTAGTTACAGTTTCAGTAGTCACAACTTCTGTTGTAGTAACAGGTTCAGTTCCAGGAATATAATTTACTTCTAAATCAACTTGCCCTTCTACAGTAACAGTAACATACAAATAATATGTTCCTTGATCAACAATTGTAAATGCTGGATAAATTGTTCCTCCAATGTCTTCTTGTGTTTGTGTTATTGCAACGCCCTCTGAATCATAAACAGTTATGATAACATTGTCCTCAACACTTTCAACATAATATTGACCTGGTTCAAGCGTTAACTGAACATATCCTCCTTGATTTAATAATCCTGGATAAGTAATTTGATTTTCAACATTATATATAACATTTGCTAGAGCAATATCGCTAGGTGCAACAAATTGGTATGGCGCTTCATTTAATGCTG
>CAZZPD010000109.1:0-4000 GCA_964655885.1 uncultured Candidatus Izemoplasmatales bacterium
CTTTTTTTGATTAAAAATTATACGCAACTATCGCCTTTGATGCTTTTGATTTTTTCTATGAATATATCAACTATTTTTGGATCAAATTGAGTTCCTCTGCATCTAATTAATTCTTCAATAGCCTCTTCCTTAGTAAACTTCTTTTTATAAGGCCTTTCATTAGTCATTACATCGTAAGCATCACATACACTTAAAATTCGAGACATTAATGGAATATCTTCCTTTGATAATCCTTGAGGATACCCAGTGCCATCCCATTTTTCATGATGAGATAGAATGGCATCAGCTATATGAGATAATTCTTTAATGTTACTAGCAATTCGATATCCTGTTTCAGGATGTTTTTTAATGATTTCCCATTCTTCTGCATTTAGTGAACCTTTCTTACTTAATATAGAATCATCAATGGATATCTTACCAATGTCATGAAGTTTACCAAGTAATCTCAATGCATTTATTTCATGTCTTTTAAGTTTTAACGCTTTACCTAATGTTTCAGTACAATTAGCTACTCTTAAAGCGTGTTGTTCAGTTTCATAGCTTTTTTCAAATAAGGAGTTTTCCATTGACGAAACCACATTACTTCTATAACTTTCATTTTCAACTAGTTTATTCTGATACATCATATTTTCAGCTCTAATTAGCGTTTTAAATAGATTTATATCTTTGTGCTCATAAAGCGCAAAGCCTAGTGAAATATTTGGGTTTAGTGGGCCATCATTTTCTGTTGTTTTGCATTTATGAATCACATCTTGTACCATTTGATCTAATTGATTGATGGTTGTATCATATACAACAATAACAAACTCATCTCCACCCCATCTTACTGCAATGGATTTTTCAGGATCAAAGTAATCTTTTAAAATATCGGCGATTGTTTGAAGTAATTTATCACCATAATCGTGTCCAAATGCATCATTTGTAACTTTTAGACCATTTGCATCACCAATAATGATACCAACTTTATCTTGGTCAATTGGTTTAATACTACCGATGATGCCTTCAAGATAGTTTCTGTTTCTTAGTCCAGTTAGTTTATCAAAATAAGATAAATACTCTATCTGTTGTTGCTTAATATAATCAGAAGTTATATCTCTAAATACAACAACTACTCCATAAATCTGATTAGATTCATCTTTAATAGGAGCTGCACTATCTGAGATATGATATTTTGTTCCATCTCTAGATTCTAATATGGTTCCACTGTCTAAGTTAAATACTTTTTTATGCTTTAAAACATATTCAATAGGTGTTTTAGAGATGTTATTATTATTCATATCTGTAATGTTAAATATTTTATGAAAATCATTGTTGATGGCTTCATCTTCTGAGTATCCAGTAAGTTTAGATGCTACACTATTAAATTGAGTAATTTTGCCATTTAAATCAGTTGTAATAACACCATCACCAATACTAAGAAGTGTTATTCTTAAAATTTCTTTTGATCTAAGATTTTCAAGTTTAAGCGTCAATTCTTTCATTTCATTTTGGGTTTTAATAAATTTTAACATTTGTTCTAGATTCTTACTTACATAGCCTAATTCATCGTTTCTTTTATGATTTAAATAAGTTTTATTCTCACCAGATTTATGAGATTGAATTGTTAATAAAATATCGTTAAGTGGAGGAACAATATCTTTTTGCATAAATAATGCAATTACGATAGTTAATGAAATAGTCACAACCCCAAATACAATCATTAAAATTGTGTAAATCATTAATAAGTTATTAGCTGCTTCTACAAATTCATTTCCTTTATTTTCTGCGAACTGCTCAATGATTCCTATTTGTTCAATGATGTTTCCTCTATGATCGGGACTTATATTATAGAAAAATGATTGAGCGGCTTCGTAATCACCAGATTTTACATAATTAAATACAGTATCTCGATTATCCATAGACGTTAGAAACAAAGATTCTAATAACACTACATCATTGATATCACCGAGATATCTTTCATATAATACTTCAATATATTCAAGATTTTCATTTTCTAAATCTTCTACAGAATTCTCATAGTAATCAATCAAATCATCATTTTCTGCAGTAACTAAAATGTGAATGTTGTTTTTTAGTTTAAATATATTTGATTCAAAATCCTTAATAGTCGTTGAGACAACATATGGATGGTCATATATGTGTTGGGTTGATTCTCTAACCTTAAATAAAAAGAATGCAGATAAGATAGCCATTACTAAAATCATGAAAAATAAGATTAAATAGGAAATCCATAATTTCTTCTTGATAGATATGTTTTTAATCAAATCAATCACTCCTTATTGGTTAAATGCTTTGCAAATAAAAAAAGTTGAATCTATTTTAAAAATTCAATTATTTCGAGTATTCATAAGCGGCATATCTCATGAAGTAATATTTAAATGTGAGTATTATTACTTATTATATCACGATATATTTTTTATTTATATAAACAAGAAGAAAAAACTAGATTTCATAAACTTTTGTCAATAAGTTTATATTTAAAAATACTGTCATTGAATTTATATTGTGATTTAATAAATATACGATAATAACATTAAGAACAGATTAAAAACTTGAATATTTTATAGTTATCATGTATGCTTGTATTATGTATATAAAGAGGTAGATAACATGTTTAGCAAATTGAAAGAAAATGTTTTTCTTGAATTATTTATAGCTTTCTTTAAAATAGGTTTATTTACTATCGGTGGCGGGTATGCAATGCTACCGATGTTAAGAAGAGAAGTTGTTGAAAAGTATAAATGGGCATCAGATGAAGAAATGATGGATTATTTTGCTATTGGACAAAGTACACCAGGGATTATTGCTATTAATACAGCGACATTTATTGGATATAAAAAGAAAGGCATCTTAGGTGGCATTTTTGCTACGTTAGGTGTCGTTTTCCCTTCTTGGATTATCATTATAGGGATTGCATTGTTTTACAATCAGTTTTCTTCTAATCCTTATGTAGAAAGTGCATTTACTGGAATTAGAGTTGTTGTAATCGTTTTGATATTAAATGCAGTTATAAGAATGGGTAAGAAAGCAATTAAAAATTGGTATAGCTTGCTTATATTTATCACTGCTTTTGTCTTCGTTGCTTTTATTAATGTTTCAGCTATTTACGTAATTTTAGCTGCTGGAATTTTAGGAATTATAATTAATTCCATAAAGGAAGGTGAAAGACATGATAGTTGAACTAATTAAATTATTTTTAATTTTCTTTAAAGTTGGGTTATTTACAATCGGTGGTGGATTAGCCGCAATTCCTTTAATTCAAGAAGAAGTAATTGCTAGAGGATGGTTAAGTACATCTGAATTTACTAACATGATTGCAATCAGTCAATCAACACCAGGACCAATCGGTGTTAATGTTGCTACATTTGTTGGGTTTAGTCAATATGGAGCATTAGGAAGTATATTTGCTACATTAGGGATTGTAGCTCCTAGTGTTATTATCATCATTATCATATCTCATTTTCTAAGTAAATTTCGTAAGAATAAATATGTTGAAGGTGTCTTTGTTGGTGTTAGACCAGCAGTAACTGCATTAATTCTTTTTGCAGCTTATATCATCGCTAGAGAATCGTTAGTTAATTTAGCTTTATTTGAATCAACAAATAAATTCTTTGACTTATTTAACATAAAAGCAATAATCATGTTCCTAGTATTTTTCTTTGTCAGTAACAAATGGAAACATCATCCAGTTTTATATATTGTTATCGCAGGTATTATAGGTATATTTATCTTTTAAATATCAGATTGAGGTGTTTTATGAATAATCAGTTTTTTAGTAAAAAACAAAGTGTCTATGCTAAAAATGGTGTTGTCGCTACTTCTGAAGGTTTAGCGGCGCAAGCAGGACTAGAAATCCTTAAAAAAGGTGGAAATGCAATTGATGCAGCTGTGGCTACAGCTGCTTGTTTAACTGTTGTTGAACCTACAAGTAATGGTATTGGAAGTGACTGCTTTGCTATTGTATATTTCAAAGATAAGTTATATGGACTTAATAGCAGTG
>CAZZPD010000110.1:0-3994 GCA_964655885.1 uncultured Candidatus Izemoplasmatales bacterium
AAAACACTGAAGAAGCTTTAAAAAGTTTAGTTAATTCAAAAAATGCTTCAAATCACAAATTAAATAAAAACAATTATATGAATATATTAGATATAGTAAGTAATTATTATAATATAACAACTACAGATCTATTATCAAAAAACAGAAAGAAAAAATATGTTTTTCCAAGACAAGTAGCTATGTATGTGTTAAAAGATTTATATGATTTAACATATAAGAAAATTGGTCAGTTATTTAATAATAGAGATCACTCAACGGTTATATATAGTATAGAGCAAATTTCTAACGATATTCAAGTAGATAAAACAAAGAAAAACGATGTTGATAAATTGTTGATAAAATGTGGAAAAAAATAACCATTATTTAACGTTATTAACATGGTGTTATATATACTTTTAGCACCAGATATGGTATAATATTTTTATAATATTTACTTTTTATCCCCCTCATCAACACCCCTAATAATAACAATAATATAAAAGATATATAAAATTAATATAAATAAGCAATGGAGGTATTTTTATGAATTTTTCAATTAACACAGATGTTTTATTAAATAACTTATTGGTTTCACAAAAAGCTTTATCTACAAAAACACCTGCTCCATATTTACAAGGAATTAAAATAGAAGTTCATCAAAACGAATTAATTATGATTACTAGCAATTCTGATATTGCAATCAAAATTAGAATTAAAGATGAGAGTTTGAATGTAGATAGTATAGGTGAAGCTTTAATCCCAGGAAAAGTATTTGTAGATTTTATAAGAAAATTAGACAAAGGTATTGTTGAAATATCAGTGATAGATAACAATGTATTAAGAATACATTCTCATAATACTGATTTATCTTTAAATCTTCAAAATGTAGATGATTATCCTGAAATTAATTTTGTTATGAATGACTTACCTATCAAAATTGATTCTAAAATTATGAGATCAGTCATAAAACAAACCACATTTGCTACATCGAATATAGAAAATAGACCTATATTAACAGGTGTAAACATTAAAGTTGAAGGAAATAAATTAATAGCGATTGCTACTGATTCTTTTAGATTAAGTCAAAAAGTTATTGATATTCCAAATAATTTTGAAAATATGAATGTAGTTATTCCAGGAAAAAGTTTAGATGAATTGATAAAAATATTAGAATTAGATTTAGAAGAAATATTAATTCATTTAAATCATAAAACAATATTGTTTGAATATGGAAACATTTTATTCCAATCAAGATTATTAGAAGGTAATTTTCCTGAAACAAGTAGATTAATACCAAATGATTTTCCAATAATTATTAAATTCAAAAATAATGATTTATCCGTTGCTATAGAAAGAGCTTCTTTGTTATCAACTAAAGATAATTTAAATAGTATTGTTAAATTGTATTTGAAACCAGATAACATTGTTGAAATAACCTCTAATTCACCTGAAATAGGAAAAGTTATAGAAGAAGTTTATCCAGTAGAAAAAGCTATAGGAACACCATTAAAAATAGCTTTTAGTTCAAAATATTTTTTAGATGCTTTAAAAACTTTTAATTCTGAAGAAGTATTTGTTAAATTTACTGGAGAAATAAGACCATTTGTTATTGAAGGTAACGATGATATTGGATTAATTCAATTAATTTTACCAGTTAGAACAGAATAAAAAACCAATGGAGTTAAATACTCCATTATTTTTTTGATTTGATTGATTTTAAATTAAATTAATGTTAAAATTTTTAATAGTTTCTCAAGAGGTATAAATATGAAAGAAAAATATGATGTAATAATAATTGGTGCTGGACCCGCAGGGTTGATGTGCGCATATGAATTATCAGAAAAAAACGAAGAATTAAGTATTCTTCTTATTGATAAAGGCAACGATATTTATCATAGAAGATGCCCTATAATAGAGAAAAAAATAGCTAAATGTCCTGTTCAAAAAGATGGAACAATTGGGTGTTTACCTTACTGTTCTATTACAAATGGGTTTGGTGGAGCAGGAGCTTATTCAGACGGTAAATTCAATATTACAAGTGAATATGGCGGTTGGATGAATGAATATTTAGATGATGATACAATTTTAGATTTAATAAATTATGCAGATTCAATAAATTTAAAATTTGGAGCGCCGAAAGAAATAACAGATCCAACAACTGATAAAGTAAAAGAAATAGAAATTAGAGGATTAGCGGTTGGTTTAAAATTATTAAGAGGTAAAATAAGACATTTAGGAACTGAAGTAAATTTAAAAGTATTAAAAAATATATATGAATATTTAAATACAAAAATTGATATGTATTATAAAACCGAAGCAAAAAACATTATTGTTGAAAATGACGAAATTAAAGGTGTTATTTTAGAAGGAAATAAAAAAATATATTCAGATTTTGTTGTTATAACACCAGGTAGAGATGGGTCTTATTGGTTAAGTAATTTATCAATTGAACATGATATAAAAATGAAATCAAACAGAGTAGATATAGGCGTTAGAGTTGAAACTAACAACGAGATAATGGAAGAAATTAATAAAAATTTATATGAGGGTAAATTTATTTATAGGACCAACGTTGGTTCTACAGTAAGAACTTTTTGTTCAAATCCTCAGGGCCATGTGGTTATTGAAAATCACAGTGGCACTATGTTAGCGAACGGACATGCTTACAAAGACTCTGATAAAGGATCTAAAAATACAAATTTTGCTTTATTAGTATCTCATAGATTTACAGAACCATTTAATCAACCAAATGAATTTGCTCATAGCGTATCTAAATTAGCTAATATGTTAAGTAATGGATCGATAATAGTGCAAAGATATGGAGATTTAAAAAAAGGTAGAAGGTCAACTGAAAAAAGAGTAAAAGAAGGATTTGTAACACCTACCTTAAAAGAAGCTGTTCCTGGAGATTTAGGATTAGTTTTACCATATAAAACAATGAAATCAATTGTAGAAATGATAGAGGCTTTAGATAATATTACCCCTGGAGTAGCTTCTGAACACACATTATTATATGGTGTTGAAGCTAAGTTTTATTCTGCGAGACCGGAAGTTAATAACAAATTTGAATCCAGAATTAAAAATCTATATTTTGGAGGCGATGGCGCGGGAGTAACAAGAGGATTAGCTCAAGCTAACGCTAACGGAATTTGGATTGCCAGAGATATCATTTTAAAATCTACAAATAAATTATAAAAATCAAATTTTATACTCTTTTTAAACATAGATACTTATGTTATAATGTTGTTGGTTAAGAGGTGCTTAAAGATGGATAAAAGAGTGGTAGTGGTAGGAACTCAATGGGGAGACGAAGGTAAAGGTAAAATTACCGATTATTTAGCAAACAAAGCTGATGTCGTCGTTCGAAGCCAAGGAGGAAACAACGCAGGACATACTATTCTTTTTAATAACAAAAAATTTGCATTACATTTAATTCCATCAGGCGTTTTTAATTCAAATATAAAAAATATTATGGCAAATGGTATGGTTATAAATCCAAAAGCTTTATTATACGAAATAGAAGAATTAAAAAATAAAGGCATAACAGATTTTAAGCTCTATATATCTGATAGAGCCCATGTTGTTATGCCTTATCATATTGATTTAGATGAATTATATGAAGAAATTAAAGGTGAAAATGCGGTAGGTACGACTAAAAAAGGTATTGGACCAGCATATTCAGATAAAATTACGCGTATCGGAATCAGAATGTGTGATTTAATTAACGAAGGTGCTTTAAGAAACAAATTAGAAATTTCTTTAAATTTTGCAAATACTTTATTAAAAGCAAACAATAAAAAAACATATAACATTGATGACTTATATGTAGAATATTTAAAAATAGGAAAACAAATTAAAAATTATATTTGTGATACAGTTTTATTATTAAATAACGAAATAAAAGAAGGAAAAAACATTCTTTTTGAAGGGGCACAAGGATCTATGTTGTGTATAGATCATGGAACTTATCCTTATGTTACTTCTTCTTCTCCAACAGCTGCTTCAATTCCGTTAA
>CAZZPD010000111.1:0-3994 GCA_964655885.1 uncultured Candidatus Izemoplasmatales bacterium
TTAACGGAATTGAAGCAGCTGTTGGAGAAGAAGAAGTAACATAAGGATAAGTTCCGTGATCTATACATAACATAGATCCTTGTGCTCCCTCAAAAAGAATGTTTTTTCCTTCTTTTATTTCGTTATTTAATAACAAAACTGTATCACAAATATAATTTTTAAGTTGTTTTCCTATTTTTAAATATTCTACATATAAATCATCAATTTTATATGTTTTCTTATTGTTTGCTTTTAATAAAGTGTTTGCAAAGTTTAAAGAAATTCTTAATTTATTTCTTAAAGTATCTTCATTGATTAAATCACACATTCTGATTCCTATACGCGCAATTTTATCTGAATATGCTGGTCCAATACCTTTTTTAGTCGTGCCTACAGCGTCTTCACCTTTAATTTCTTCATATAATTCGTCTAAATCAATATGATAAGGCATAACAACATGGGCTCTATCAGATATATAGAGCTTAAAATCTGTTATGCCTTTATTTTTTAATTCTTCTATTTCGTATAATAAAGCTTTTGGATTTATAACCATACCATTTGCCATAATATTTTTTATATTTGAATTAAAAACGCCTGATGGAATTAAATGTAATGCAAATTTTTTGTTATTAAAAAGAATAGTATGTCCTGCGTTGTTTCCTCCTTGGCTTCGAACGACGACATCAGCTTTGTTTGCTAAATAATCGGTAATTTTACCTTTACCTTCGTCTCCCCATTGAGTTCCTACCACTACCACTCTTTTATCCATCTTTAAGCACCTCTTAACCAACAACATTATAACATAAGTATCTATGTTTAAAAAGAGTATAAAACTCGATTTTTATAATTTATTTGTAGATTTTAAAACGATATCTCTAGCAATCCAAATTCCATTAGCACTAGCTTGAGCTAATCCTCTTGTTACCCCTGCTCCATCGCCCCCAAAATATAGATTTTTAATTTTGGATTCAAATTTATTATTAACTTCAGGTCTTGCAGAATAGAATTTTGCTTCAACACCATATAATAATGTATGTTCAGAAGCTACTCCAGGAGTAATATTATCTAAAGCTTCAATCATTTCTACAATTGATTTCATTGTTTTATATGGTAAAACTAACCCTAAATCTCCAGGCACAGCTTCTTTTAAAGTAGGTGTTACAAAACCTTCTTTTACTCTTTTTTCAGTTGATCTTCTACCTTTTTTTAAATCTCCATACCTTTGTACTATTATTGATCCATTACTTAACATATTAGCTAATTTAGATACACTGTGCGCAAATTCGTTTGGTTGATTAAACGGTTCTGTAAATCTATGAGATACCAATAAAGCAAAATTTGTATTTTTAGATCCTTTATTAGTATCTTTGTAGGCGTGTCCATTTGCTAACATAGTACCACTGTGATTTTCAATAACTACATGTCCTTGGGGATTTGAACAAAAAGTTCTTACTGTAGAGCCAACATTAGTCCTAAATATAAACTTACCTTCATATAAATTTTTATTAATTTCTTCCATTATTTCATTGTTGGTTTCTACTCTAACACCTATATCTACTCTATTTGATTTCATTTTTATATCATGTTCAATTGATAGATTACTTAACCAATAAGAACCATCTCTACCCGGTGTAATAACAACAAAATCTGAATATATTTTTTTGTTTCCTTCTAAAATAACACCTTTAATTTCGTCGTTTTCAATAATAATATTTTTAGCTTCAGTTTTATAATACATATCAATTTTTGTATTTAAATGTTCATATATATTTTTTAATACTTGTAAATTTACTTCAGTTCCTAAATGTCTTATTTTACCTCTTAACAACTTTAACCCAACTGCTAACCCTCTAATTTCTATTTCTTTTACTTTATCAGTTGTTGGATCTGTTATTTCTTTTGGCGCTCCAAATTTTAAATTTATTGAATCTGCATAATTTATTAAATCTAAAATTGTATCATCATCTAAATATTCGTTCATCCATCCGCCGTATTCGCTTGTAATATTGAATTTACCATCTGAATAAGCTCCTGCTCCACCAAATCCATTTGTAATAGAACAATAAGGTAAACACCCAATTGTTCCATCTTTTTGAACAGGACATTTGGATATTTTTTTCTCTATTATAGGGCATCTTCTATGATAAATATCATTACCTTTATCAATAAGAAGAATGCTTAATTCTTCGTTTTTTTCTGATAATTCATATGCGCACATCAACCCAGCGGGTCCAGCACCAATTATTATTACATCATATTTTTCTTTCATATTTATACCCCTTGAGAAACCATTAAAAATTTTAACATTAATTTAATTTAAAATCAATCAAATCAAAAAAATAATGGAGTATTTAACTCCATTGGTTTTTTATTCTGTTCTAACTGGTAAAATTAATTGAATTAATCCAATATCATCGTTACCTTCAATAACAAATGGTCTTATTTCTCCAGTAAATTTAACAAATACTTCTTCAGAATTAAAAGTTTTTAAAGCATCTAAAAAATATTTTGAACTAAAAGCTATTTTTAATGGTGTTCCTATAGCTTTTTCTACTGGATAAACTTCTTCTATAACTTTTCCTATTTCAGGTGAATTAGAGGTTATTTCAACAATGTTATCTGGTTTCAAATACAATTTAACAATACTATTTAAATTATCTTTAGTTGATAACAAAGAAGCTCTTTCTATAGCAACGGATAAATCATTATTTTTGAATTTAATAATTATTGGAAAATCATTTGGTATTAATCTACTTGTTTCAGGAAAATTACCTTCTAATAATCTTGATTGGAATAAAATGTTTCCATATTCAAACAATATTGTTTTATGATTTAAATGAATTAATATTTCTTCTAAATCTAATTCTAATATTTTTATCAATTCATCTAAACTTTTTCCTGGAATAACTACATTCATATTTTCAAAATTATTTGGAATATCAATAACTTTTTGACTTAATCTAAAAGAATCAGTAGCAATCGCTATTAATTTATTTCCTTCAACTTTAATGTTTACACCTGTTAATATAGGTCTATTTTCTATATTCGATGTAGCAAATGTGGTTTGTTTTATGACTGATCTCATAATTTTAGAATCAATTTTGATAGGTAAGTCATTCATAACAAAATTAATTTCAGGATAATCATCTACGTTTTGAAGATTTAAAGATAAATCAGTGTTATGAGAATGTATTCTCAATACATTATTATCTATCACTGATATTTCAACAATACCTTTATCTAATTTTCTTATAAAATCTACAAATACTTTTCCTGGGATTAAAGCTTCTCCTATACTATCTACATTTAAACTTTCATCTTTAATTTTAATTTTGATTGCAATATCAGAATTGCTAGTAATCATAATTAATTCATTTTGATGTACTTCAATTTTAATTCCTTGTAAATATGGAGCAGGTGTTTTTGTAGATAAAGCTTTTTGTGAAACCAATAAGTTATTTAATAAAACATCTGTGTTAATTGAAAAATTCATAAAAATACCTCCATTGCTTATTTATATTAATTTTATATATCTTTTATATTATTGTTATTATTAGGGGTGTTGATGAGGGGGATAAAAACTAAATATTATAAAAATATTATACCATATCTGGTGCTAAAAGTATATATAACACCGTGTTAATAACATTAAATAATAGTTATTTTTTTCCACATTTTATCAACAATTTATCAACATCATTTTTCTTTGTTTTATCGACCTGAATATCGTTTGAAATTTGTTCTATACTATATATAACAGTTGAGTGATCTCTATTGTTAAATAATTGACCAATTTTCTTATATGTTAAATCATATAAATCTTTTAATACGTACATAGCTATTTGCCTTGGAAAAACATATTTTTTCTTTCTGTTTTTTGATAATAAATCTGTAGTAGTTATATTATAATAATTACTTACTATATCTAATATATTCATATAGTTGTTTTTATTTAATTTATGATTTGAAGCATTTTTTGAATTAACTAAACTTTTTAAAGCTTCTTCAGTGTTTT
>CAZZPD010000112.1:0-3944 GCA_964655885.1 uncultured Candidatus Izemoplasmatales bacterium
CGAGCCGTATAATAAGTAATTGCAACTAATGATATGTACAGCATAACAAGGGGATACATTTCAGTAATCCCTTTTGTCTTTAAGAATGATTTTATTGACTAGATATAGATTTGTAGTAAATTGTATAAGACAATGCAAATTAGGAATTAAAGACTGAGTTTTAAAAAAACAATTAATAATAGAGCAAAATAAACAAAAATCGATTATGACTTAAAATCATAGTCGATTTTTTTGTATATATTTCATAAATATCAAATGCCAAAGTATATATTTGTTGACAAACATTTCGTCTTTTTGTATACTTGATAGTGAGCACTAACATTCAAGGAGGAAACATGAAAAAATTTTTAAACAAAATAATAGGTGATTCGCCTTTTAAAGTATTATTAGTAATCATCGTACTGATACTAATTATGGCGATAGGAATTACAAATGTAAACCTAAGTACCGGAAATGAAACAATGATTAGTGAAACAAGTGATTTATATACAGAAAATCTAGAATATCAAACAACGTTTGGGACAGATCCAATCATTGTTGTTGTAGAAAACACAGATATAGATAGTCTTGTTTCTTATTCATCCTTAGAAATATTAAATAACCTTAATAGTAATATTGAGGATTTAGATGGAGTCTTCTATATTAATGGGCCAATTAGTGTTATAGACTATGTTGGCTCTGTTAGTTTAGAAAATTATCAAACAGCGTTAAATGAGATTTCATATGCATTGACAATGATGGCAACTAATATAAGTGATATGAGTGCAACACAACCTGATATTGATTCAGAGTTGTTATCAACTTCTTTAGGTAATATTATTACAGCGCAAGATAATATCACAACAGGATTAGAAAGTGAAATCACTTTAATGAATTCAATGGTTACTAATGTAACAAATGAAATTCAATTATTAACAACAGAACAAGAGGCATTAGATCCAGTAGCTGATGATACTGAATATAATAATTTAACAAGAACCATTACTGTTTTAACAAGTATTAATAACTTATATGCTCAAATGATTACATTGTCTGAATCATTTAGTGAAGGTACTGCACAAACATCTGTAGGGTTGCAAAGTACATTAGCTCAGTTAAGTTCTGTATTTACAACATTTACAAGTTTAAGTACTAATCTAACAACGCTAGAAACAACCTTAACAACATTAGCTAATACCGTAGGAACATTAGCGGATAACTTCAATGGATTTACCTATTCATTTCCAAAAGAAGAAAGCACACTAGAAATGATGGTATATCCTAATGGTGAGAATTTAAATACAATGTTAGAGTCTTTTATCATTGATGATACACATATGTATATCAGTATTGTCTTAGAAGAAGGTACTGATGAAGCACAAGTAGAAGCAATACTTAATGAAATTGATTTAACTTTTGAAGGAACAATGTATGAAGACAGCTTAGTATCTGGTAAACCAGTGCTAAATTATGATATAAAATCATCAATGATGGACAGCATGCAAATCATGATGATTAGTGCAGCTGTCATCATGATCTTGGTATTACTCATATTATTCCCTGTATCATTTAGATTATTACCTTTAGTAGTTGTACTGATTGCAGTTGTTGGTACTGTTGGTATTATGGGTCATTTAGATATCACCTTAACGATGGTTTCTATGGCAGTATTCCCAGTGCTTATCGGATTGGGAATTGATTATAGTATTCAATTTCAAAGTCGTTACTTAGAAGAATTAGTTGGAGGAGAATCAAATGAATAAAGCACTTAAAACAACCATATTCAAATTAGCACCAGCTGTGCTAATTTCATTGATAGCTACATCGCTAGGATTACTTAGTTTACTTCAATCTAAGGTTCCAATGATTGAAGACTTTGGAGTAATGCTTACAATAGGAATCATCATTGCATTTATTCTAGCAATGCTAGTATTATTACCAATTCTTACCATAAGGGCAAAACTTACAAAAAAAGAAGATTTAGTTGTTAAAGAAAAGAAACCTTCAAAATATGTAGCTGTGATGAAAAAATTCACAAAAAAAGTATTGAAGGCAAAAAATATTATAATTGTAGTGGCAATCTTATTAGCTGCACTAGGATTCTATTTTGACCAAAAAGTAGATGTTGAAACAGATATGGAAGCATTTATGCCTCAAGATAGTGAAGCATTAGCTGATATCAATGAATTAAGAGATTTAATAGGATCTACAGATCGTATTGTTATCATGTATGCATCTGATGATATTGATAGTTTTACAACATTATCTGAAGTAAATGATGTTACTAATATGGTTTTAACTGATTATGAAGATAGTGTTATTATTGTAGGGTCTGTAACAAGTATGTTAAATACTGTTACAAATAGTTCATGGGATGAAACCAATTATGAAACATATTTAAATCAACTACCTAGTGATCAATTATTATTAGTTCAATCGACAGAAGAAAACTTAGGGATTATCAATATATCTCTAGCTAGTATGACAGATACTGAATTTGAAACATTTATCTCTCAATTAGAAACTTCTTTAGAAGAGTTAAGCTTAGACTTAGATATTACGATTACAGGACAAAGTATTGTTGAACAAGAAATGCTAACAAATATGACCTCAGATAGGCTGCTTATTACATTAGTTAGTATTGGATTAGTGTTCTTAGTTTTATTAATTATATATCGTAATCTATTTAAAGCATTAATCGCTATTTTACCTATTGTTCTTATTGTTGGATGGAGTGGTGGCATTATGTATTTATTAGGATTTGACTATACTCCATTAACATCAACCCTGGGAGCTTTGATTATAGGAATTGGTACGGAGTTTACAATTCTTATCCTAATGCGATATTTTGAATTTGTAAAAACTTCAAAGAATCGCGAAAAAAGCATTATAAATTCTGTCAGTATTATGAGTAAACCTATTATTGTATCTGCAATCACAACAATCGGTGGGTTTAGTGCATTAGTATTTTCTGACTTTCAAATATTGTCTAATTTTGGTATAATGACCTTAATAAATATATCATTAGCTTTAATCAGTTCTTTAGTAGTGTTACCAGCGCTATTAAGCCTAATGGGAAACAAAATTAAGGTTAAAGCATCATAAAAGAGGTAGTAAAATGGATACAGCACAAAAGATTTTAGAAGCGAGCATGAAAGTTTTTACTGAAAAGGGATATCTAGGGTCATCAACGAAAGAAATAGCTCAGACAGCCAAAGTCGCTGAAATGACGTTGTTTAGAAAATTTGAGTCAAAAAAGAATTTGTTTGAAACAATGATTCAATCAACCTTAGAACATGAATTAAATCATTCTCTAAATATAGATGATCAATTAAAGTTTGATGAGTTTATTGAAAAATTGCTTCATAATCTTTTAGCAAATCTTTCAAAGAATATAGACTTAGTTAGAATGATCATTCAAGAATCAATTCAAGGAAGAATTCCAGAAAACTTAAATTATATAGATTTAATTTCAAAAAAGATTAAAACAGTCTTAAGTAGGTATCTTTTAAAACAAGGTATGAATACTAATACAGGATTAGAAATGATTATATCAGGTATGTTATTGCAATATGCAATTATGACTCCTAAGATTAATTATCATTTATTACCTGAAACAGAACAAAAGCAGTATACAGATAAAGTGCTATCTCAAGTAAAGTTTTAAATAATAAAATTATTGGACTGTGATGGAAATTGAACAGCAGTTATCTTTAGTATCTTAGGAATATTATATTAAGTTATATATAAAGACGTTATGACGAGCCTCATCAAAGCCAATTAAAAACATAAATAGACAGCAGTCTTTACAAAATAAAGAAGTCACCCTTCAAACAAAATCTTTTTCATATTATCTTAAGTATTACACAATGGTGACCCATTCCCTTCCCGGTTTTGATACGCTTCCGAATAATAGTATTTTCATACTAAGTTGCAACTAAGTCACCTTAAAACGAGCCGTATCA
>CAZZPD010000113.1:0-3919 GCA_964655885.1 uncultured Candidatus Izemoplasmatales bacterium
CTATAAATCTAAATAAATCCTCGTTTGTGCCATATTTAAAGACATTGCAATCTTCTATAACTTCTTCAAATATTCTGCCTACTTCTTTTTTCAAAGTTTGATTTATTTGATCATTTGGAATGTTCATTTCCTTTAAATGATTTATCCAATCTAAGTGTTTTTCTAATTCATTAAATGTTTTAGGATCTTTCTTGTTAACTAAGCAATCTTCGATCAAATCAAGTTCTTTTACTAATCTTCCTGGTAAAATTGCTAATCCCATCACTTCAATTAAACCAATATTTTCTTTCTTAATGTGAAATAATTCTTCTCTTGGGTGAAATAAACCGTAAGGTTTTTCCTTGGTTGAATAATTATTTCTTAATACAATGTAGAAATTATATTTAGCTCCATTTAATTTAAGAATTGGTGTTACTGTATTGTGGTCTTCTTCTGTTTTGGAATAAATTTGTAAATCTTTATTTTCGTATTTATACCAAGCTTTATAGATGTCAGACACCATATCTAATAGTGCATTTTCATTATTTGAACTGACTCTAATCGCAGCCATTGGCCAATCTAGAATTTCAATTTCAACTTTTCTTTTCTTGTATTTTTGTAAGACTCTAGCTTTTTCAATAGGAAAATCATATCTTCCACCTTGGAAATGATGATGACCTAAAATAGATCCTCCAACGATTGGAAGTCCAGCATTTGACCCAATTAAATAATGTGGAAATTTATTTATAAAATCAACTAATTCAGCAAATGTTTTTTCATTAACATACATATTTGAATGTTCTTTTCTTAAAACAATCATGTGTTCATTAAAATATGCATATGGAGAGTATTGGATTCCCCAAGTCTCTTTTTCATGATTAAGGTTTAAAGATACAACACGATGATTGGACCTTGGAGCTAAACTTGTAGATTGATAGACACCAACATTTTCCATACATAAAGGACAGATTGGATACTTATCTTTGTTTAAAGATTGTTTCAAAATATCCTTCGGGTCTTTTTCTGGTTTAGATAAATTAATTGTTATTTCTAATGGTGCATATTTTCCTTCATAAATATATTTAATGTTTTTAGCGATTCTTTTTGTTTTTATATAATTAGAAGCGATTGATAAATTATGAAAAAACGTTGTGGCAGTTAAAGGACCACTTTTATAGTGCTTTCTAAAGATTCTAGTTAATTCACTTGGTCTAGGCATCACACAATCCACTATTTTAGATTCAAATGCATCTCTAGATATTGTTGAATTTGACTCAATGATGTTGTTTTCAAATGCATAATCTAACATTGGTTCAATGATTTCAAAAAAATCAAGTTCTTCTTCTACAGGAATCCATTCAAATTGATTAAGTTTTAATAAATAAATTAACTTGTTAGCTACGTAGTATTCGTCATCTAATCCAAGATATAAATTAGCTTTTGCATATTTAATGAGTTCATTTATCTTTTTATTAATCATATTTACTCCTCAAATCCATTTGGATGTTTTTTATGGAAATTCCAAGCTGAAGAAATGATCGCTTTAATATCTTTTTTAGGAGTCCATCCTAGTATTTTCTCTGCTTTTTTATATGTAGCAACCAATTTATCTGGATCTCCAGGTCTTCTATTGCCTAATTTCATAGGGACTGGATGTTTCGTTACTGTTCTAGCTGTTTCAACTATCTCTTTATTTGAATAACCTGTTTCCGTACCTAAATTAAACACTTCTGAATTATTTCCTTTTGCAAGGTAGTTCAGTGCTTTTATATGCGCATCAACTAAATCTTCAACATGAATATAATCTCTGATACATGTACCATCTTTCGTCTTGTAGTCATCTCCAAAGATAGTGATATATTCTCTTTTTTCTAAAGGAACTTGTAAGACGATTGGAATAAGATGGGTTTCTGGTCGATGATCTTCGCCTATACTTGAATCGATTGAAGCTCCAGCAACATTAAAGTATCTTAAACTAACGTATTTAATACCGTAAGCTAAATCACTCCACTTCATCATCTTTTCCATGAATAGTTTTGTCTCACCATAAGGATTAGTTGGTTTAGTTTCATAATCTTCAGTAATAGGCATTTTATCATGTTGGCCATATGTAGCAGCGCTTGATGAGAAAACTATCTTTTTAACATCGTATTTAGCCATCATTTCTAGTAAGATAATTGTTCCAGTAACATTATTATCAAAATATTTAACTGGATTCTTCATTGATTCACCAACTAAACTAGAAGCAGCGAAATGTATACAAGCATCTATGTTGTTTTCCTTAAATACTTTATCTAAAAATATTCTATCTCTGATATCTCCTTTATAGAATTTTGCTTTTTTATTAACTGATTCTTTATGACCTGTCAATAAATTATCTACAACAATTACATTGTGCTTTAATTCAGTAGCTAATTTAACAAAGTGACTACCAATATAACCAGCTCCACCTAAAACTAATAAATTCATACTGTCCTCCAATTAATTTTATTAAGTCCTTCAAATTCTCTAAAATATCTATGTGTAGGTTTTAAATTAAAAACCATTTTTTCTTTTTTTGTAGGATGTAAAAACTCTATTTGATAAGCATATAAACCTATAAAAAATTCTTTGTTAGGTGATGCATCACTATATTTAGTATCACCGTATAATGGATGATTCATATTTGCTAACTGAAATCTAATTTGATGAAATCTTCCAGTTATTAGTTCAATATCTAATAAAGAAAAGTCTTTTTTATTAATCTTTGTTTTACCTAAAAGACTGTACTTCAATTTAGCTAGTTTCCCATTAGACTTATTTCCAAGTATTGCCTGTCTCTCTTTATTATCTTTAACTAGGTAATCTTCTAATTCACCAGTTTCTTCTTTTATCTCACCGTAGGCTATGGCTAAATATTTCTTAGTAAACTCATGATTTCTAATTTGTTCAGATAACCTATTAGCGGCTTTTGAAGTTTTTGCAAACACCATTACACCAGCAACATTTATATCTAGTCTATGAACTAGACCTAGATAGACATTTCCTGGTTTATTATATTTTTTCTTTAAATAGTCTTTTAAAAGATTAACCATGTCTGGTTGTTTTATATCACCAGCTTGGGATAAAACTCCCGCTGGTTTCAGTACAATAACTATATGATTATCTTCGTATAATATTTTAAGATTCATATCTTTCTCTTTCTATTCAACTTAATATTATTTTACCACAAAATAAAAGAAAAACTAAACCTTTTAAAGTTTAGTTTCAATTTTTAAGGGTTGACTCTATTTGGTCCTCTATAAAGGAAAGTTACATCTCTAATATTATCAATGTTAAATACTTTCATTAAGAATCTATTTAAACCAAATCCATACCCACCATGAGGTGGTACTCCGTATTTAAAGAAATTGAAATAGAAATCTAAAGATTCTAAAGGTATTTCTTTAAGTTCAGCTTGTTTTTTGAGTACATCTATACGGTGTTCTCTTTGAGCTCCAGTAGTAATTTCTATTCCCTTATATAAAAGATCAAAACTCTTTGTTAAACCTCTTTCATCTAACATATGATAGAATGGTCTTGCTTCAAATGGATAATCAATAACAAAGACAAAATCAGAGTTTAATTTCTTTCTTGCATATAGACAGATTAATTCTTCTTCTCTTCTGTCAAAGTCATGTTCTTTTTCACCTATATATTTATAGTTTTCTTGAATTATTTTTTTTGCTTCAGCAAATGGGATTCTTGGAAATGCAACTTCAGGTACGTTAATTTCTTTTTTAAAAGTTTTAGTAAACTCTTCTCCAATTGATTCCTTTAGGTCTTTCATTACATTAACCATGACTGCTTCTTCTAAATCCATCACATCATGATGCGATTCAATCCAACTCATTTCACAGTCTACTGATGTAAATTCAGTTGCGTGATAAGCTGTATGACTATTTTCAGCTCTAAATACAGG
>CAZZPD010000114.1:0-3901 GCA_964655885.1 uncultured Candidatus Izemoplasmatales bacterium
GCTAAAAAGTTATTAGAACTTATTGCATATTCAGCTCATACTATGGGAGACCCTGGTATTATGTTCATTGATAATATGAATGATTATCATTTGTTGAGTGAGTATGAAGATGTTAAATTTACAGCAACAAATCCTTGTGGAGAACAACCTCTTGCTCCTCATGGCTCATGTAACTTAGGATCTATTAATGTTAAAGCATTTATTAAAGAACCTTTTACAGATCAAGCATACTTTGATTTTGAAAGATTTGATTATGTAGTTGGCCAAATGATTGTTGCACTTGACGATTTATTAACAATGCTTGGGGATAGACATGCTTTAAAAGAGCAAAGAGAACATGTTAAAAAGTACCGTGAAGTAGGATTAGGAATTATGGGTCTAGCTGATTTAGCATTAGCTATGAAAAAACCATATGGATCAAAAGAATTTGTTGAATTCTTAGATGTAATGATGAAACATATGATTAATGCGGCTGCTAGAGCAAGCGCACTTAACGCAAAAGAAAAAGGAACATTCCCATTATATGATTATGATAAAATTTCTAGTTCTAGATTCTATCAAGAAACGATAGATCCTGAAGTAGATGAATTAATCAAGAAGTATGGTTTAAGAAATTCAAGATTACTAAGTGTAGCACCTACTGGCTCAATCAGTAATATATTAGGAATCAGCGGGGGAGTTGAACCATTCTTCCAAATTAAATATACAAGAAGAATTATTTCTATGTTTGATGAAGAAAAGAAACTTACAATTTGGGAAAAAACCCCACTAGAAATGGCTAGAGTTTTAGATATTCAACCTGAGAATTTACCTGAATGGGCTAAAATTACAAGTCAAACAATTGATTTTAAAGAAAGGGCAGAAGTTCAATCAACGATTCAAAAATACGTTGATACAGCTATTAGTTCTACATTCAACATTCCAAACAGTGCTACTGTTGAAGATGTAATGGATATATATCTATTAGCTTGGAGAAAAGGATTAAAAGGCGCTACAGTATTCCGTGATAGATGCGCTAAGATTGGTATATTAGCTGGAATCAATGATAAGACAGAAGACTTAAATCCAGGAGTAGCACCTAAGATGCATATTGAAGAAAAATGGTATAATAAAAAAACAGGGGAAACAAGAGAGATTATTACTAATGTTGTAATTGAAGACCAAAAATATATACCAGATAAGATGGATAGAGAATTATGTCCATTGTGTGGGTCAGTGCTAGTTAAAAGACAAGGTTGCATTCAATGTAGTAGTGATTTATGCGACTATGAAAAATGTGCAGTTTAAAGGGATAGAATTTATCCCTTTTTCTTATATTTAAATTAAGTAATATGTTATAATGATTTTGTTGGGGTGATACAATGGCATATACGATTAAAGAAATAGAATATATGAATAAGGTATATAGAGAATGTTTAAAAGCAGACTGGACTAAATTAGATTTTAATATGACTGATAAATTCAAAAAATTACCTAAACCTAATGTTTGCAAAATATATGATGAAGGTGAAGTTTTTGAACTGGAAAAAGACAAAATAAAATTAAGTAGAAAAAACCTTCATGATATTGTTATGGGTAGAAGAAGTGTAAGGCAATATGATGATGTAACAATGAGCAAAAGAGAATTATCTTATCTACTTAAACTAACAAGTT
This sequence comes from uncultured Candidatus Izemoplasmatales bacterium, assembly GCA_964655885.1. Classification (GTDB taxonomy): domain Bacteria; phylum Bacillota_I; class Bacilli_A; order Izemoplasmatales; family Hujiaoplasmataceae; genus 4572-104. The sequence goes on from CAZZPD010000114.1 coordinate 1,654, forward strand.
CAATTATTAAAAGTGGACCCGGATATGCCTTCGGTGTAATTCCTACTGGAGGGGCAACCAACACTTTAGAAACTTACGTTTATCTAAATAAAGTAGAAGGCTTTAAAAAAGGATTATATCATTATATGAAAGATACAGGTAATCTAAGACTTTTAAGAAGTGATATAACTGAAGAAATGGTTAATGAATCAATTCATAATCAATTAAGAGATTGTGCAGTAGTATTCTACTGGACAACGACACCTTATAGAGCAGAATATAAGTATCAATATGTATCACATAAAATGATAGCTATTGAAGCTGGACATGCTTGTCAAAATTTATACTTAGCTGCTGAATCAATTGATTATGGTGTTGTAGCCATAGCAGCTTACAAGCAAATTGAAGCTGACAAATTATTACAAATAAATCCAGAAGATGAATTTGTAGTCTACTGTGCAACAGTTGGAAAGAAGATAAAGAAATAAACTAGGAGTTTATATGGACACATTATTATTTGCACTTAATGCGGTATTACCTATATTGTTGTTACTAGCATTCGGGTATATTTTAAAGAGAGTTAAATTTCTTAATGAAAATTTTTTACAAATAGGAAATAAATTTATCTTTAGAATAGCATTACCTGCTTTACTGTTCTATACAATATACTCAATTGAAGATTTAGGAGATATTAATTGGCCAGTTATTATTGTAGCGGTCGCTGGGGTATCCGTTCTTTTCATTATTGGGTTAATACTTGCTTTAGTAACTACAAGAAACGAAAAGAGAAGAGGAGTAATTTGGCAAGTAGTATTTAGGGCTAATTACGCGATTATTGGTATACCTTTAGCACAAGCAATAGGTGGAACACCAGCTGTAGCTGTTGTTGCACTTGTATCAGCTATTATCGTTCCTTTAATTAATATCTATGCAGTAATCGCTTTAAGTGTATTTGTAAAGGATGAAACTGATTTAAATCATCCATTTAAATCAACTTTATTAAAGATTGTTAAAAACCCATTAATAATCGCAATCTTTTTAGGGTTATTTACCTTATGGATTAGATCATTTATTCCAGTTGATCCAGTAACACAAATACCAGTATTTACAATCCAAAACAACTTAAGATTCCTTTATTTAGTAATAGAATGGGTTGGTAGAACTGCCTCACCTTTAGCTTTAATCATTTTAGGTGGTACATTTGAATTTTTTGCTGTTAAAGAAATGAAAAAAGAGATAATTGTTGGAACATTTTCAAGAGCTATAGTAGCACCTTTAATTATTTTAACAACAATCGTTATATTGTCTAACCATATACAAATATTAAGATTTAATACTGCTGAATATCCAGCTTTAATTGCATTGTTTGCTTCACCGGTTGCCGTTTCTAGTGCTATTATGGCTAGGGAAATGAAAAACGATGAAAAACTAGCAGTTCAACTTGTTGTTTGGACTACAACACTCAGTATTCTATCTATATTTATAACAGTTTATGTATTTAGATACCTTAATTTGTTATAATGCAACTATTGGGTGACAAAATATCAACTTCAATATATAGAAATTGTTACAAGCATTGTCTTATAATGTTTGTGAGGTGATATAAAGTGTTTTACAAAAAACTAAGAGAACTAAGAAAACAAAATAATATGTCTCAAGAGGATCTAGCTAATAAATTAGATATAAGCAGACAATCAGTATCAAAATGGGAGTCAGGCATTTCAATGCCTGATTTAGATAACGTGATTAAATTAAGCGAGATGTTTGATGTAACTTTAGATTATTTATTAAAAGATTCAAAATCTAGTTCTGATTTTAAATATTATACCGTTGATACTAAAGAAAAAGAAGCTATGAGTCAAATTAATACTTATGCAATGATATTCATTACAATATCTATAGCTATTTTAGTAACTTTATTTATAATACCTATATTTCTCCCGCACACATATCACGATATTATATCAGGAAATTCTTATAAAGGTTTTATTGCATATTTTTTAGTTTATTTGGAATATAGAATTGTATTTATATCGGCTATAATACTATTATTATCATCAATTTCTGCTTTATTAATTCCCGATAAAACGCTAATTAAAATATTTAAGAAAAAAAGTGTTAAAAATACGTAAAAAAAAGTTGCTTTTTTCAATCAAATTTGATAATATATATATCGGCCTTTTAAAACGGATGTGCATTTACTAATCATGAATGCATCTAGCATAATCCAATTCTAGGGCGATTATGCGCTCATAGCTCAATTGGATAG
>CAZZPD010000115.1:0-3899 GCA_964655885.1 uncultured Candidatus Izemoplasmatales bacterium
AATATGATTTAAAGAGATGGATTAACTTCGCAGTAAGAACCTATGGTAGTGATATCAACATATTAGTTCATGGAGTATCGATGGGTGCAGCTACAGCTATGATGACAACTGGATTAGATATCCCGAAAAATGTTAAGTTTTTATTATTAGATTCAGGATTCACTCAAGTTAAAAAGACTTTTACAAATACAAGAAGATCAAAAGGCTTAAAAATATTTTATCCTGGTCTAAATTTTGTTACATATTCAAAACATAAATTTATATTTGATCAAATAAAGCCAATTAAAGAAATGAAGAAAAATACCATTCCATTTTTGATAGTACAAGGTGAAAAGGATATGGCAGTCCCAATATCAATGGCAAATCAATTATATAGTGTATCACCAGCTAATCAAAAGGATATATTAATAGTAAAGGATAGTAAACATGCTTTAGGTTTTAGAGATGATTTCGAATTATGCAAAGAGACATTATATAAAAATATTAAACCGATTTTTAATATCAAGAAAACCTATAATATTAATTCTGATTGATTTAGCATCAGTTAAGCTAGACGGAGAATAATAATATAAAAACATCAGAATTTAATCTGATGTTTTTTTATAATAGACAATTGCTTCATAAGGTTTTAAACTGTCTTTTGTATGTTTTTTATAATTACTAAGAATGATTTGATAATCCTCATAGCGATCTCTATAAGTAATTTCTTTTTCAGTTGCATTGCATAATACAATTATTTCTGAGGTTTTATCAAAACGTTTATATGTGTATATATTCTTATTATAAAAATCTATATCTTGATAATGGCCATAGGTAATCAATGGATAGTTTTTTCTTAAACCTATTATTTTTTGATAATACTTAAATAACGATTCATCTAATTTCTTATCTTTTTCTACATTTATATCTTTATAGTTCTGATTTACCTCTAACCATGGTTTCTCCTCTGAAAAACCAGCATTTGTTTTATCATTCCATTGCATAGGTGTTCTTGCATTATCACGAGACATATGTTTTATCTTTTTCATCATGCGTTTGTGACTCATACCAAGTTTTCTACCTAACTTATATACATTATGAGTTTCAATATCTTGATATTGTTCTAGGTTTTCAAATCTAGCATTGGTCATACCTATTTCCTGACCTTGATAAATAAATGGAGTTCCTTGTTGGAAATATAACATTGTCGCTAACATACTGCTAGATTCATAACGGTAGGCTAATGAGCCGAATCGATCTATCATTCTTGACTGATCATGATTTTCTAAATATAGCGTATTCCAGCCTTTTCCATTAAGCTTATTTTGCCATTTTGCCAAAGGTTTCTTTAAATTCATCGGTTTAAATTTCTTCATAAACCATTTAACATAATAGTTATCCGCAGCCATATGTTCAAACTGAAAAACCATATCTAATTCAGCTCTCTTAGGCTCAGTAAGTAACTCAGCTATTTTAGGAGATACAAAAACAGTTTCGCCTACAGTAAAGCAATCATACTTAGATAGAACATCTCTATTTATTTCATGAAGGTACTTATGTAGATTAGGATGACTAAGATAGTGTTCTTTTCCTCTAAGTATTATAGAAGGCTTACCATTAGGGTATTTGTTGTTCTTAGCAATTAGATTTATTACATCACATCTAAAACCATCCACACCCATATCTAACCAGAATTTAATAATGTCCTTTACTTCAGCTCTTACATCTGGATTATCCCAATTAAGATCTGGCTGTCCTTTTGAGAACAGATGTAAATAGTACTGTTGCCTTTCTTGATTATAGGTCCAAGCATCTCCACCAAAGAAGGAAGTCCAATTTACTTTTCTATCTTGCCAATGATAATAATCAGTATACTTACCTTCTCTTTTTGCAGATTTTTTAAACCATTCATGCTCTATAGATGTATGATTAACAACTAGATCCATGACCAATTTGATTTTATTTTTATGCAGTTCTTTGATTAATCTCTTTATATCATCAATATTTCCAAACTCAGGGGCTATATCACGATAATCGCTGATATCATATCCAAAGTCTTCCAATGGTGATTTGTAAACTGGAGATAGCCAGATAATTGAAATACCCAATTCTTTCAAATACGGTATTTTCTCAATTATGCCAGGGATGTCACCAATACCATCATTGTTTGAATCATTAAAACTACGAGGATATATTTGATATACAAAACCTTCTTTATACCATTTTTTTTCCATATTATACCTTCTTAAATAAATATTTTATCGCTTTGAAATATTGTCTGTTTATCAAAGCTATTATTGTTTTCATAGTGTATACTTTTACTTGGCCTTGTGATAATAAAGCCAAGGATCTAAGTGGTTGCTGAGTAATACCTTTCAATACCATTAATCGAAAATCATCAGGAGCGTCAACCATTAATGTATCGATTTTTTTCATAATAGATTTTTTTAGTATGCCTCCAAAGAATGTAGATTCTATATCTTCAATATTATTATTAATATCAAAAGGTCTTGTTTGCTTAATATTATTAGGCTCTAAAGTAGCCCCAATCAATTTTTCATAATCAACTTTTGTGAAAGTTAATCCTTTTTTAGAATCATATGAGTTTAAATCATCCCATATTGAAGGTGTTCGATCTTTATTGCATTTAACTTCAATAGGAATATCAACTAATATATCTCTTGAGTTACGACAGATTTGAAGATTGTATATACCATCATCAGTAGTAAAATCACTAATACTAGGATTATAATACTCGAAGTTACTACATTTTACACTGAAAGTAACTTTTTTAGTTTCTCCATTCTTTATAAAAACTTTTTCAAATCCGACTAACTCTCTTTTAGGTCTATATGTTTCAGGACTTTTAGGTTCAAAGAATAGTAAGACTACTTCCTTTCCATCATATGGGCCTTTATTTGTAATATTTACAGAAGCTTTAATTACATCTTTTTGATTTTTAATTAAAACCTTGTTGCAAGCAATATTTGAGTATTCAAAATGTGAATAACTTTTCCCATACCCAAAAGGAAACAATACTTCTAAATTAGCAGAATGGTAATATCTATAACCTACATAGATGCTTTCCTGGTAGTAAACATTATTATTGCCCTTAGCGAAATTATCATTAGCTGCTATATCACTAGCTTTAAGTGGAAATGTCTCAGCTAAGCGGCCACTAGGATTCACCTCTCCAAAAATAATCTTTTCAACGGCTTCGCCAATTGCTTCTCCGCCTAGATAGCAGTTTATAATACCTTTAACTTTGTCTAAATATGGCATTACAATTGGCGAACCAATTTGTAAAAGTAATATTATGTTCTCATTTATTAAAGATATTTTATTTATAAGATATTCTTGATTTTTAGGTATTGATAGATGAATACGGTCATAACCTTCTGATTCATATTCATCAGTTAATCCACAGACGATGATTATTTTATCATAAGCCTTAGCAGCTTTTGCTGCTTCGGATAATAATTCAGTATCATGATCAGATTCATTTGAATTATAACCCTTTAGGTAATCTATATTATCATATTTATTTAGTGATTTGAGAATAGAACTTACTTTATAAGAATTTATATGTGATGAACCGCCACCTTGATATCTTACTTTATCAGCCATTTCACCAAGTAATAGTATTTTCTCTTTTTTATTTATTGGTAATATATTATCTTTGTTTTTAAGTAAAACAAATGACTCAGTAGCTATGTCTCTAGCAACAAGATGATTAGTTTCTAAATCAACTGGAATTCTTTCTTGATTTTTAAACTTATTAACTAAATTAAGAATCCGTTTAACTGAATCATCTAAGATATTTAAAGGTAAGGTTCCGTTCTTAACATCATTTATGATCGTTTCGAGTCCATATCCAGAACCAGGCATTTCCAAGTCTAGTGTAGCTATTAATGCTTTAG
>CAZZPD010000116.1:0-3834 GCA_964655885.1 uncultured Candidatus Izemoplasmatales bacterium
TAACATTGATAACATCTTTTGTCTGATATGCTATAGCTTCTAAAGCACTTCTAGCGATATGAGCTTTAGTAGCTCCTCTGGTTAAGCCAAAGAAACTTCCTCTAGCGTCTTCTTCCCAATATGGGGTGCCTAACCCAACAAAAGCTGGCACAAAATATATTCCTAAATTATCTTCAGTCTGATTTGCTAATATTTCACTTTCACTAGCTTTTTTTATTATTTGTAATCCATCTCTTAACCATTGAATAGCTGATCCAGCTACGAAAATAGAGCCTTCAAGGGCATAGGTTATCTTATTGTCAATTCCCCAAGCAATAGTTGTAAGCAATCCAGCACTTGAAGAACGTGGCTTTTCGCCAGTATTCATTAATATAAAACAGCCAGTTCCATAGGTATTTTTAACATCTCCTGGAGTGAAACAAGTCTGTCCAAATAGAGCTGCTTGTTGATCACCAGCAATTCCTGAAATCGGAATTTTAGCTCCCCATCTTTTTTCATCTGTATAAGCATTAATACCAGAAGAATTAACCACCTTTGGTAAAACTGATTCAGGAATATTTAATATATCTAAAAGTTCCTTATCCCAATCTAAATCATAAATATTATATATTAAAGTTCTTGATGCATTTGTATAATCAGTTATATGATATTTGCCTTTTGATAGTTTCCATATCAACCAGCTATCAATTGTCCCAAAACGCAAATCTCCACTTTTGATTAGTTCTTTAGCTCCTTCACAATTATCAATTATCCATTTGATTTTAGTACCGGAAAAGTATGGATTGATTAACAGACCTGTTTTAGATTTAAACTTATCTTGATAACCCTTTTTAATTAAGTCATCACAGATTTCATTAGTTTGTGATGATTGCCACACTATTGCTTTACAAACCGGTTTTGAGGTTTTAGCATCCCAGAGAACTGTCGTCTCTCTCTGATTTGTAATCCCAATTGATTCAATGTCACTAATCTTAGCTCCGGCTTTTTTTAATGCTCCATTCAGGCAAAATACAACAGACTCCCAAATTTCTTCTGCATCATGTAAAACATGTCCAGGTTTAGGGAAGTATTGTTTGAATTCCTTGTTTACGAATGAAACTATTTCTCCATCGTGATTAAATAAAACTACTCTTGAAGAAGTTGTTCCTTGATCTATAGCCAGTATATACTTATTCAAATTAATCACCTCAACTTATTATATCAAATTGTATTTTAAAATAAAACCAAAAGTGATATAATTAACATATAAAATTTAAGGAGGATATAAATGGAAAAAATCATTTTAAAAGATTATCTTCAAAATCCTATTCACGTATATATTTACGAACCTGAATCAGAAATCAAGGGGATAGTTCATGTGATCCATGGAGCATCAGAACATTTTGCTAGATATGGCTTGTTTGCTGAATTTTTAAATAAGAATGGCTATTTGGTTATAGGCTGTGATTTCTTGGCTCACGGATTATCTACAGAGAATTTAGATTATGTACATTTTGCTGATAAGGATGGAGATATATTAGCTTATGAATCCGTTGTATTAGTAAAAGAATATATTGAAGAAAATTATTCTGGGAAAGACGTTTTTATTTTAGGCCATTCAATGGGAAGCTTTTTAGCAAGAAAATTAATTTTAGATTTTCCAGATTTTTATAAGAAAGCTGTCATATCAGGAACTGCTTTTGTTCCGCAAGTTGTTGTAACTATGGGAAGTTTATTAATTAAGATTATTCGACTTTTCAAGGGGCCAAAATATGTTTCTAAATTAATCCAAGATATGGCAATTGATGCAAACTCAAAAAAGATGAGAAAAGATGGAATAATATCTGGGATTGATGAAGAATGGTTAACAAGAGATGTAGAAATCCAACAATATTATCATAATTCAAATATGTGCGGGCAACCTTTTTCTATTCAAGCTAATTTGGATATGTTCCAATGGATGTCTTTTGTTAACAATAAGAAAAATCTAAATTTAGGTAATAAACCTCAGCCAATATATTTAATATCAGGTGCTAATGATGCTTTATCAAATTATGGGGCAGATATAAAGAAATTATTTGATGTAATGGTATCTTTAGGATATGAGAATATGCATATGAAACTTTATCCTGAGTGTAGACATGAAATATTGAATGAGTTAATCAAAGATGAAGTGTACAAAGATATATTAAATTTCATAGAAGAATAACAAATTAAAACACGATATTAATTATCGTGTTTTTTCATTGTATTCTTTAATTGATAGATATTGATTACCAGCAATTATTACATGATCAAGTATCTCTATCTGTAATAACTTTCCCGCTTCAATAAAAGTTTTTGTCACCTGAATATCTTGTTTGGAAGGTTCAGGATCTCCTGATGGATGATTATGCACTAATATTACTGAATAAGCAGAATATTTTACAGCATATTTAAATACTTCCCTTGGGTGAATCAAAGATTGATTTAAGCTACCTAAGAAAATTTGTTTTTTCGCTATTAAGTTGGTTTTTACATCTAGATATAAAGCGACTAATACTTCTTGCTCAAGATTCATCATATCATATTTTAGATATTCAAAAACATCATAGGGAGAAGCTATTTGCAACTTTTCTTTATGAAAATTCAATACTCTATCTCCAAGCTCTATCGCAGCTAAAAGTGAGATTGCTTTTGTTTCTCCAACACCTTTAATTTTGGATATCTCATTTACAGTTTTATTTCTTAAGTCACCCAAGTTTTCCAATTTGCTTATCAAGGCTTTAGCTAAATCAATAGCTGATTTATCTTGATATCCAAAACGAAACAATATCGCTATTAACTCATATGTACTTAAACTCTTAGCACCTAATATAACTAATCTTTCTCTTGGCCTATCTGTTAAAGGCATGTCTTTAATTTTATACATAAAAATAATCACCCGAGTATATAGTACATACACTTGAGTGATTTTCTTTTATTTTACAATTAGTTTTCTTATTTCAGATATAAAATATAGTGATCCAGTTATCAATAGTATTTCATCTTTATTTAGATTTTTCAATTTATTAAAAATTTCTTTATAATCAAGATAAAATTTCTTATTTTTGTGATGTGATTCTTCAAATAATGTTTCAGCATCTTCTCTTCTAGGGTATTCTATTTGTGTAAAATACACTTCATCGCAAAAGCTGTCTATTACATCAATAATCTTTTGATGCTCTTTATCATGCATAATGCTAACCAAACAGATTATCTTTTTATTTTTATAAAGATTAACTACAGTTTCTTTTAAAGCTAAAATCCCGCCTATATTATGAGCCCCATCAAGAATAATATTATGATTAAATATTTCAAATCTACCCGGCCATTTAGTTTTTAATAAGCCTTGTTTAATGCTCTCTTCACTTATATATAATCCAGCAATCTCATTTAGTTTATAGATTGTTTCAATTGCTAAAACAGCGTTTTTTACTTGATGATAACCAGTTAACCCAAGTATATAATTATGATTATTATAAGTAAAGCTTGTTTGTTCAGATAATTTAATATCTTTAACTTTTGATAAATTAGTTAAAACTAAAGCTGATTGTTTTTCTTGAGTTACACTTTTAAACAGCGGTAATAGTTCTTCATTATCAACTGATGTTACTAAAGGAACACCATTTTTAACAATTCCTAATTTGTTTATAGCGATTGATTCAAGAGTATCCCCTAACACATTCATATGATCATAGGAAATATTAGTAATTACAGAAATCTCTGGAGTAATTACATTGGTTGCATCTAATAAGCCACCTAATCCCACTTCTATTACTGCAAAATCAACTTGTTTGTCTTTAAAGTATAGGAAACAGATAATCGTCAATACTT
>CAZZPD010000117.1:0-3834 GCA_964655885.1 uncultured Candidatus Izemoplasmatales bacterium
AAGTATTGACGATTATCTGTTTCCTATACTTTAAAGACAAACAAGTTGATTTTGCTGTGATAGAAGTAGGATTAGGTGGTTTGCTAGATGCGACAAATGTAATTACTCCAGAAATCTCTGTAATTACTAATATTTCCTATGATCATATGAATGTTTTAGGTGATACTTTGGAATCAATAGCTATAAATAAATTAGGAATTGTTAAAAATGGTGTTCCTTTGATAACATCAGTTGAAAATCAAGAACTATTACCACTGTTTAAAAATGTAACCCAAGAAAAGAAATCAGATTTAGTTGTAACTAATTTATCAAAGGTTAAAGATATTAAATTATCAGAACAGACAAGCTTTGTTTATAATAATCATAATTATATACTTGGGTTAACTGGGTATCATCAGGTAAAAAATGCTGTGTTAGCAATTGAAACAATCTATAAACTAAATGAGATTGCTGGATTAGATATAAGTGAAGCTAGTATTAAACAAGGATTATTAAAAACTAAATGGCCAGGTAGATTTGAAATATTTAATCATAATATTATTCTTGATGGAGCTCATAATATAGGTGGAATTTTGGCTTTAAAAGAAACTGTAGTAAATCTTTATAAAAATAAGAAGATAATCTGTTTAGTGAGCATTATGCATGATAAAGAACATCAGAAAATTATTGATGTAATTGACAGCTTTTGCGATGAAGTTTACTTTACACAAATAGAATATCCAAGAAGAGAAGATGCGGAAATATTATTTGAAGAGTCACACCACAAGAATAAGAAATTTTATCTTGATTACAAAGAAATTTTTAATACTTTAAAGAATCTTAAGAAAGATGAAATACTATTGATAACTGGATCACTATATTTTATATCTGAAATAAGAAAACTAATTGTAAAATAAAAGAAAATCACTCAAGTGTATGTACTATATACTCGGGTGATTATTTTTATGTATAAAATTAAAGACATGCCTTTAACAGATAGGCCAAGAGAAAGATTAGTTTTATTAGGTGCGAAGAGTTTGAGTACATACGAGTTAATAGCGATATTATTTCGTTTTGGTTATCAAGACAAATCAGCTATTGATTTAGCGAAAGCATTGATAAGTAAATTGGATAACTTAGGTGACTTAAGAAACAAGACTGTAAATGAGATATCAAAAATTAAAGGGGTAGGAGAAACAAAAGCAATATCACTTTTAGCAGCTATAGAGCTCGGAGAAAGAGTATTGAATTTTCATAAAGAAAAGTTACAAATAGCTTCCCCATATGATGTTTTTGAATATCTTAAATATGATATGATGAATCTTGAGCAAGAAGTATTAGTTGCCTTATTTTTAGATGTTAAAACTAATTTAATTGCGAAAAAACAAATTTTCATAGGGAGCTTAAATCAATCTCTGATACATCCAAGGGAAGTATTCAAATATGCAGTAAAATATTCGGCTTATTCAGTTATATTAGTACATAATCATCCATCAGGAGATCCCGAACCATCTAAACAAGATATTCAAGTAACCAAAACTTTTATTGAGGCAGGCAAGTTATTACAGATAGAAATACTTGATCATGTAATAATAGCTGGTAATCAATATCTATCAATTAAAGAATACAATGAAAAAACACGATAATTCATATCGTGTTTTAATTTGTTATTCTTCTATAAAATTTAATACATCTTTATATACTTCATCTTTGATCAACTCATTTAATATTTCATGTCTACATTCAGGATAAAGTTTCATATGCATGTTTTCATATCCTAAAGATACCATAACATCAAATAATTTCTTTATATCAGCACCATAATTTGACAAAGCATCGTTAGCTCCAGATATTAAATATATTGGCTGAGCTTTATTTCCTAAATTTAAATTTTTCTTATTGTTTACGAAAGACATCCATTGGAACATATCTAAATTAGCTTGAATAGAAAAAGGTTGCCCGCACATGTTTGAATTATGATAGTATTGTTGAATTTCTACATCTCTTGTTAACCATTCTTCATCTATGCCAGATATTATGCCATCTTTTCTCATTTTTTTTGAGTTTGCATCTATTGCCATATCTTGAATTAATTTAGAAACATATTTTGGACCTTTAAAAAGTCGAATAATCTTAATTAATAAGCTACCCATTGTGACTACAATTTGCGGAACAAAAGCAGTTCCGGAAATGATGGCTTTTTTATAAAAATCTGGAAAATCTAAAATTAGTTTCCTTGCCAAAAAGCTTCCCATTGAATGACCTAAAATAAAAACGTCTTTTCCAGAATAATTTTCTTCAATATATTCTTTTACCAATACCACAGATTCATAAGCTAATATATCGCCATCCTTATCAGCAAAATGAACATAATCTAAATTCTCTGTAGACAATCCGTGAGCTAAGAAATCACAGCCTATAACCAAATAGCCATTCTTATTTAAAAACTCTGCAAACAAGCCATATCTAGCAAAATGTTCTGAAGCCCCATGGATCACATGAACTATCCCCTTGATTTCTGATTCAGGTTCATAAATATATACATGAATAGGATTTTGAAGATAATCTTTTAAAATGATTTTTTTCATTTATATCCTCCTTAAATTTTATATTTTAATTATATCACTTTTGGTTTTATTTTAAAATACAATTTGATATAATAAGTTGAGGTGATTGATTTGAATAAATATATACTGTCTATAGATCAAGGCACTACTTCTTCAAGAGTAGTATTATTTAATCATGATGGAGAAATAGTTTCATTTGTAAACAAGGAATTCAAACAATATTTCCCTAAACCTGGACATGTTTTGCATGATGCGGAAGAGATATGGGAAGCTGTTGTTTATTGTTTGAATGGAGCATTAAAAAAAGCTGGAGCAAAGATGAGTGACATTGAAGCAATAGGTATTACAAATCAGAGAGAGACAACAGTTCTCTGGGATGCTAAAACTTCAAAACCGGTTTGCAAAGCAATAGTGTGGCAATCATCACAAACTAATGAAATCTGTGATGACTTAATTAAAAAGGGTTATCAAGATAAATTTAAATCCAAAACGGGTTTGTTAATCAATCCATACTTTTCCGGCACTAAAATTAAATGGATAATTGATAATTGTGAAGGCGCTAAAGAACTAATTAAAACTGGCGATTTGCGTTTTGGTACAATTGATAGTTGGTTGATATGGAAGCTCTCAAAAGGCAAATATCATATAACCGATTATACAAATGCATCTAGAACTTTAATATATAATATTTATGATTTAGATTGGGATAAAGAACTTCTAGATATACTAAATATCCCTGAATCTGTTTTGCCAAAGGTAGTTAATTCTTCAGGTATTAATGCTTATACAGATGAAAAAAGATGGGGAGCTAAAATTCCGATTTCAGGAATTGCTGGTGATCAACAAGCAGCTCTATTTGGACAGACTTGTTTCACTCCAGGAGATGTTAAAAATACCTATGGAACTGGCTGTTTTATATTGATGAATACTGGTGAAAAACCACGTTCTTCTAATGCGGGTTTACTTACAACTATAGCTTGGGGAATTGATAATAAGATAACCTATGCTCTTGAAGGATCTATTTTTGTAGCAGGATCAGCTATTCAATGGTTAAGAGATGGATTACAAATAATTAAAAACGCCAGTGAAAGTGAAATATTAGCAAATCAAACTGAAGATAATTTAGGAATATATTTTGTGCCAGCTTTTGTTGGGTTAGGGACACCTTATTGGGAAGAAGATGCTAGAGGAAGTTTCTTTGGGTTAACAAGAGGAGCTACTAAAGCCCATATAGCTAGAAGTGCTTTAGAAGCTATAGCATATCAGACAAAAGATGTTATCAATGTTA
>CAZZPD010000118.1:0-3768 GCA_964655885.1 uncultured Candidatus Izemoplasmatales bacterium
ATGCAAAAGCTTTGGCTTTAGTCATTATCAATGATCATATAAGAAGTAATGCTCCTGATACAATAAAAGAATTCATCGATTCTAATGTTGTTGTAAAAGTAATCTCTGGAGATAATGCCTTAACTGTATCAGAAGTTTCTAAACGTGCTGGAGTCATTGGCGCAGAAAAATATATTTCTATGGATAAAGTTAAAGATAGTGAAATTGATGAAGTCGCGATTAATTATAATGTTTTTGGTAGAGTAAGCCCTAATCAAAAAAAACTTTTAGTTGAAGCTTTACAAAGAAACCAACATAAGGTTTGTATGATTGGTGATGGCGTCAATGATATTTTAGCGTTAAAACAAGCAGATGTGTCTGTTTCACTTGCAAGTGGAACTACAGCCACAAGAAATATTAGTCATATTGTTTTATTAGATGATAATTTTGGGTCCTTACCTAAAGTAGTAAAAGAAGGTAGACAAATTGTCTGTAACTTAGAAAAAGCTTCTGTTTTATATTTAACCAAGACATTATATACAATTCTATTAACATTTGCTTTATTGTTAACATCACAAATCTATCCATTTGAGCCAATTCAAATGTTTGTGATTGAAACATTTATTGTTGGTATTCCAACATTCTGGTTAGCATTAGAACCTCATAACAAACGATTTAAAGGTAATTTCTTCAAAAATATTATGAAGAATGTTGTTCCTGGTGCTCTGTTTATTATGGCAAACTTATTAGGTGTTTATATATTTAGTGGAGCTTTCTATGGTTTGACTAATTTAGAAATATCTACCGTAGGAATTATCGCAGCTACTTTTGCTTATTGGCTAATTTTAGCACATACATCGTATCCGCTTAATAAATTAAGAGTGTTATTAATTATTTTTGCATTTGTTTCAGCTGCAATTTGTTTTACTGTTTTTAGAGACTTATTCTTAATATCTACATTATCCTTACCAGCAGTATTATTAATGTTATTACTAATGGAAACAACTTATATCGGTATGGCAATTTATCATGGTAAATTTTTATAGCTATAAGCTATGACTAGAATTATATAAATAATTTTGATATAATTACCTTTGGGAGGTAACTAACATGTTTAATGTATTACATATTAGTGCAGAATGTTCACCATTTATAAAAATAGGTGGATTAGCAGATGTTGTAGGATCATTACCCGGAGAAATTAAAAGATTAAGAGGCTCTGAAGTAAGAGTATTTTTACCATATTACAAATCTATTCCTAATAAATACAAAAGAAGAACTGTTGATGTTATTAACTTTACAATCAACTTTAACGGTCAAGATAGTGTTTATGTTGGTGTGAAAGAATTAAAAAAAGGAAATATCCTTTATTATTTTATCGACAATGAATTTTATTTTGGCTCTAGAGACAATGTTTATGGATATGGTGATGAATCAACTAGATTTGCATATTTCCAATTAGCAGTATTAGAAGCGTTACCTAAACTGAACTATATGCCTGATATAGTTCATGTCCATGATTGGCATACTGGTATGATACCTCTTTTATTAAAAACAGTATATAAAGATATATTTCAAGCTAAAACTTTATTAACCATACATAATCTTGCATATCAAGGAATATTCCCTTTAGAAGATTTTAAATTGTTTGGAATGACATATGATTCAAGAATGGAATTTGAAGGGTTTTTAAACTTCTTAAAATCAGGTATTTCTACAGCTGATTTAATAACTACAGTTTCACCGACTTATGCCCATGAAATCTTAACAGATTATTTTGGATATGGCATGCAAAATCTTTTAAAACAAAAAGGAGAATCCTTAATTGGTATTCTTAATGGAATTGATTATAAAGAATTTAGCCCTGAAACGGATAGATTAATAAAGTTTAATTACAGTATAGATAATTATCTTGAAGGTAAATTAGAGAATAAAAAAGCTCTATTTAAAGAACTAGAAATAAGATTTGATTTAGATAAGCCTGTAATAGGTATTATCTCAAGATTAGTTAGCCAAAAAGGAATTGATCTCATTAAAAGAGTTTTTGATGAGATGTTAGAAATTGATGATTTTTGCTTTGTTATTTTGGGGTCAGGAAATAATGAATATGAAGAGTATTTTAGACACCTTGAAGAAAGATTCCCTAATAAAGTAAAAGCGCATATTGGCTATTCAAATAAACTAGCACATATGATTTATGCTGGCGTTGATATGTTCTTAATGCCAAGCAAATTTGAACCTTGCGGATTAGGCCAAATCATTGCTTTAAAATATGGCACTATCCCTATTGTAAGAGAAACTGGTGGTTTAGTAGATACTGTCCAACCTTATAATGAATATGAGAAAGAAGGAAATGGCTTTAGTTTTACCAACTTTAATGCTCATGATATGATGCATGTGATTAGATATGCAATGCATTTATACTATCATAATCCTGATTCTTGGAAGATATTAATAGAGCATGCAATGGAAAGTGATTTTTCATGGACACAATCTGCTAAAACCTATCGTAAAACATACAAAGCATTATTGAAATAATAAGTAAAAATTTATATAAAGGAGCGTTTCTATGAAGATTTTAGCTTTAATTTTAGCAGGGGGAAGAGGATCAAGACTTGACATTTTATCAGAAAAAAGAGTTAAGCCATCTGTTCCGTTTGCTGGAAAGTATAGAATTATTGATTTTACTTTAAGTAATTGTACAAACTCTTATATCTATGATATTGCTATACTTACTCAATATCTACCTTTCTCTTTAAATGATCACATTGGTAGTGGAAAGCCATGGGATTTAGATAGAAGAGATACAAAAGTCACACTTTTACAACCACATAATGCTTGGTATAATGGTACAGCTGATGCTGTAAGAAAAAACATCCATTATATAGAACAAGTAAATCCTGATATTGTTTTAATTCTTTCAGGTGACCATATCTATAAAATGGATTATCGTAAAATGATTGATTTTCACAAAGAAAAAGGTGCTTTACTTACAGTTGGTTGTAATGTGATTGAGCCTAAAGATGCATTTAGATTTGGAATGTTAGCGACAGATGAAAATCTAAGAGTTAAAGAATTCATAGAAAAACCAAAAGAAACTAATTTAACTTTAGCTTCAATGGGCATCTATGTTTTTAATAAAGATATCTTACTAAAAATGGTAGAGGATAACACTATCGAAGATTTAGATTTTGGTAAACATATTATTCCTTCAATGATTAAGGATTTTCCTGTATATGCCTATAAATTCCATGGGTATTGGAAAGATGTGGGAACTTATGATTCATATTTAGAAACAAATCTAGGATTAATAGAAACTGTCGATAAAATTAAACTAGATATGTATGATCCAAAATGGAAAATATATACTCGAAGTGAAGAACTTCCAGCTGTTAAAATAGGATCAAAAGCTTCAATAAAACAAGCTTTATTATCAAATGGAGCAATTGTTGCCGGGGCAGTAGAAAGAAGTGTTTTAAGCCCTGGTGTAGTCATACATCCATTCGCTAAAGTAACTAACTCAATATTACTTAATGATGTTGAAATTCAAGCTGGCGCTATCATTGATAATTGTATCATTGATAAACATACAATCATCGAAGAAGGCGCTATGGTCGGTTTTGGTGATGATTATACACCAAATGAAGAAAGACCTGATTTACTAGAAAATGGTATAACGGTTCTTGGTAAAAAAATAACAGTACCTAAAAATATGGTTATTGGAAGGAACTGTCGTATTTTTAATACTGCAGACTTAACAAAAATAAAAGATAATATTATTTACTCAGG
>CAZZPD010000119.1:0-3754 GCA_964655885.1 uncultured Candidatus Izemoplasmatales bacterium
CTTTCTTATTTTATTTACTTTCTTTTTTAAAGCACATGAACCAATCTAAGCAATACTTATCATCTGATTTTTCTTCCATTCTTTCTTTTGCAGTTCCACATGAACCTGCAGGTGGAATAATAACATCTTGTCCTGGTCTCCAGTCTGCTGGAGTAGCTACATTATCCTTATCAGTTTTTTGTAAAGCTTGAATAATTCTTTTAATTTCATCAAAATTTCTACCTGTTGATAGTGGGTAGTACAATATCGTTCTTATCACTCCATTTGGATCAATGACAAATACAGCTCTTACTGCTTGAGTATTTGATTGGTTAGGTTGAATCATACCATATTTCTTAGCGACATCCATTCTGATGTCTTCAATTAATGGGAAAGTTACATCTAAGTTTTTCATACTTTTCCATTCTAATTCTTTGATTCTTCTTAACCATGCAATATGAGCATATAAAGAATCAACAGAAAGTCCTACCAATTCAGTATTAAGTTCTTTAAACTCATCTAACATGCTTGTAAATGTCATAAATTCAGTTGTACAAACTGGAGTAAAATCAGCAGGATGTGAAAATAGAATAACCCACTTTCCTTCATAATCTTTTGGAAAGTTAATTTTCCCTTGTGTAGTTGTCGCTACAAAACTAGGTGCTTTATCACCAATCAATGGCATTGCAAATCTTTCTTCTTCCATAATAATCCTCCTTATTAATTTTATTTTATATATATATTTTATCACATTATTTAGTAATATTATAGTCATATGCTTAAAAATATAATTATTATTCTTTCAAATAAAAAAGCACAATTATGTGCTTTTTTTAGTGTTCTCCGTGATGTTTATGTTGATTACAAACTGTTTCTTTTGACTCTAATGTACCATTAACATAAGCATTGATTACATCAACTAAATTACCTTTGACACCTCTGATACATTCAATCCCTAAGTTAGCCATTAAATTAACAGCCATTTGTCCCATATTTCCAGTAATAACAACATTAATATTATTTTCTTTCAAATATTTAGGTAATTGACCTTTTTGGTGTGGTGGGTTTTTTAAAATTTCTGAACCTTTAATTTGGTTATCTTCAACTTCATATACAACAAAGTATTCACAGTACCCAAAATGTTGAGTAATCATGTTGTCATCAACTGCTAAAGCAATTCTCATCTGTTCCTCCTATGATTGTTTCCTCTGTTTCTCATGCGAATAAGTCCCATACAGCCTTCGCAATCATCATCACATAGGACTATTTGTCCGCCTTCTATAACAATTACTTTCCCTTCAATTAATGACTGTGCAAGTTTATTTCTAGCAATATTATAAATTCTTTGTACCGTTGTTCTAGCTACATTCATCTGTGCCGCCGCTTCTTCTTGTGTGTAGTTCAAAAGATCGATCAATCTAATTGTTTCTAGTTCATCGATTGGCATTTCAATTGTATTTAGTTTATTCATTTTGATACCTTTTGGTCCAAACACTGAATATTCAGGCATCTTACATATATTTCTCGGTTTATGTGGTCTTGGCATAATAACACTCCCTTTGTTTTATTCTATTATACAACATTAATTATGTCAATTATTTATACAAATTAAAATTATGTAATATTTTCTTTGTTTTTAGTGATTTCAGCTAACATATTTTCATAATATTCTTCAGTTATGATAAATTTTTTCATGAAAATATAGTAAGCTCCTGCGATTAAAAGAATTGGTAAAATTGTAATTGATAATCTCATTGTAATTCTCATTGAACCGGTAATATTATCTTTAAATGCAGAGTTAGCTGCGGCATTTATTACCATTGATTCAATGCCATCACCATCTTCATCAGTGAAGGTAACTAATTCTAATGCATCATAGATTGATTCCTTATATTCATTATCAATATCTACATCGTCAAGAATTTCTGTTCTAGTTAATATATTTGCTTTATAATCTATTTGTTCTTGAACAGTATAATTATCAAAGTAGTTTTTTTGAGCTTCTAATTGAGATACGTTTTGACTTAGCATATAAATTCCTGATATAACCAATACTAATGTAACAATACCTTGTTGGATAGCTGAAGCTAGTTTAGTAACGAATGGTCTTAAACTAAATAATACTGCTTCATTTCTTTTTCCTGTTTTATATTCGTTATATTCAATTGTATTTGTTAAATTGATTATTGTTATCATATAGAACATTGCTTGTCCACCAAATACTAGTGCTCCAAAGACACATACGGTTATCAAGTTAATTGGAATGAAGGAATATCCTAATAATAACATCATTAAATATCCAAATACAAGGATTAAAATACTAATATTCATTAATTTTCTTCGTTTAAATTTCTTAGCGATTTGAGCAAAGAAACTTTGAATTAAGATAGTTGACACACCAAAAGTAAGAACAAATATCATTACCATTGAACCATCATATCCTAATTCCATATAGAAGAAATTGTATCCTAAGGCTACTAATAGATTAGATCCTACAGTATATAGTAATAATGCTAATGCACTCCATAGTAATTGATCATTATTTTTGATAGCACCGAACATTTGTTTAATAGATGTTTTTTCTTCTTTTTCAGGTTCAATTTTGCGAGGCTCTTTAACACCAAATACAGTTAAACATGTACAAGCTAAGAAGAATATAACAAATGTTATAGAAATCATAGAATAGCCTTTAACAGCATTTCCTACCGTAGTAAAGCTAATTACTCCATTTGCTAAAAAAGCTCCTACAGCAGCAAATACGACCACCATCATCGCAATTTGATCGCGATGCTTCTTATCTGTTGCTAGATTTGGTAGTAATGACCAATAAGGTATATCATTTAACGTAAATGCTATTTCCCAAAAGAAATAGATAATTCCAAAGAATACTACGAATCCCCAACCTTCTGGACGATAGTTAAACATTAAGATTACTGCAATCCCTGTAAGAATAGCTCCTGACATAATCCAAGGTTTAAACTTACCAAATTTTGATCTTGTATTATCTACAATTCCACCCATGATTGGATCATTTACACCATCCCAAATTCTACCGATAACTAACAAAATTCCAATTACTGAGAATTGTGAAGCTGATAAGTTAAGTCCTGAGAATTGAATATAGGTAATAAAAAAAGTAGCTACTAATTGGTAGATCATATCTCTACCTATGCCACCTAAACTATAGGTCCACTTATTTCTTCTAAGTAACCTTTTTTCTAAATCTAAAATGTTTTTTTCCATAATGTCTCCTATGCAATTATATTTTCATTATAAAGATTATACCAATTTTAGAATAAAAAAAACATATTAAGTATAGATTTTTTTATAATAGGTTATAATATCTTTGTATTATAAGGAGAATTATTATGAAAACAATAAGTAATTATGAAGAATTTCAAGAAATTATCAATCAAGAGTTGGTAATATTAATTGCAAAAACAAAGACTTGTGCAGTCTGTCATCCTTTAACAGATAAACTTAATTCTTTTATGAAAGATTATCCAATGATTCCAAGCTATCAATTATATTTAGAAGACATTCAAATCTTTTCAGGTCAACATTTAGTTTTTACAGTTCCAACTATATTAGTATTTAGTAATAACCAAGAAATTCTTCGTGAATCAAGATTTATAGATTTTAATAAAATTGAAAGATTATTTAATATTTATCTTAGTTAATTAAATACAAAAAAAGCGCGTTTCATTTAAGAAACGTGCTTTCTTTTTAAATTAATGTAATTACTATTCAGTAACTATTCTTGCATGTGTAAAGT
>CAZZPD010000120.1:0-3726 GCA_964655885.1 uncultured Candidatus Izemoplasmatales bacterium
AATGCAAGTAGAATAGCTGTTGACTTAGTTAATCAAAAAAAAGCTGATATTGTTATGAAAGGTTTAATTGATACAAAAATATTATTAAAAGCAGTAGTTAATAGTGATTTTGGTATTAAAAAAACTAAATTACTATCTCATGTTGGTATCGTTAGCTACCCAACACTAGATAGAATATTGTTTGTGACTGATGGGGCAATGAATATTACTCCTGACTACGAACAAAAAATAATGATTATTGAGGCAGCTGTTAGTCTTGCTAAAACTTTAGGATATGAATTACCTAAAGTAGGTATCGTATCAGCTGTTGAAAAGGTTAATCCTAAAATTGAATCAACATTAGATGCTCAAAAGATTGTTGAATACTATAAAGACAAAGAAATCGACTTTTTAGTTGATGGACCATTTGCAGTTGATAATCTAGTATCGATGGATTCAGTAAAACATAAAGGAATTCAATCAGATGTTGCAGGAGTTTGTGATATTTTAGTTTTCCCTAACTTAGATGGAGGAAATATCTTCTATAAAACAAGTGTATTCTTAGCTAATGGCAAATCTGCAGGAATTATTATGGGTGCGAAAGTTCCAATAGTGTTAACTTCTAGAGCAGACACAGCAGAAGCAAAATTAAATTCAATTCTTTTAGCGGTGGTGAATAAAGATGGACTATTTACAACTAGTAATTAATCCTGGAAGCACATCAACCAAAGTAGCTTTATATCTTAATGATAAACTGATTCAAGAAGCGACCTTAAGGCATGATGTTCACGAGTTAGAAAAATTTGATAGTCTGATTGGACAGCTAGACTTTAGAAGAAAAGTTATTCTAGATTTTTTAGTAGAACATAAGTATCGTTTAAGCCAAATAGATGTCTTTGTTGGTAGAGGTGGCATGTTAAGACCTCTTAAACATGGAGGGACTTATTTAGTTACTGAAAAAATGCTTGATGATTTAAGAAATTGCCGTTATGGAACACATGCATCTAACCTTGGAGCATTACTTGCTTCAAGCTTTGCAAAACCATTAAATAGACCAGCATATATTGTTGATCCAGTTGTGATTGATGAGTTTGAGGATATTGCTAGAGTTAGCGGTCAAAAGCTTATTGAAAGAAAAAGTATATTCCATGCTTTAAATCAAAAAGCTACAGCTAAAAGATATGCAAAATCTTGTGGTAAACACTACGAAGATATGAACTTAATCGTATGTCATTTAGGTGGTGGAATTAGCGTAGGATTACACAAACAAGGACGTGTAATTGACGTCAATAATGCATTAGGTGGAGATGGCCCATTCAGTCCAGAAAGAACTGGAACTATTCCAACATTTCCTTTAGTTGATTTATGTTTTTCTGGTAAGTACACAGAAGAAGAAATCAAAAAGTTACTTGTTGGTAAAGGTGGACTTGTATCATACTTAGGGACAAACAGTGGAAAAGTCATTGAAGATAGAATTGCACAAGGCGATACCAAAGCACAATTCTATTTTGAAGCGATGGGATATAATGTTGTTAAAGAAATAGGCGCGATGTATTTTGCATGTCGAGCAAAAGTTGATGCTGTTTTAATTACTGGTGGACTTGCTTACAGTAAATATTTCATTAACTATATCAAAAGCTATCTAGATAAAATTTGTACAGTTCATGTATACCCTGGAGAAGATGAAATGAGAGCTTTAGCTGAAGGAACATTAAGAACACTACAAAAAGAAGAAAAACTACAAGCATATTAATTGAATATAACCAATATAAAAGGTCGGAGTTATTCCGACCTTTCTTTTATAATAAATTCATCACCAATAACATCTAATAAATAATGATGTTCTGGTTTAATTTTTCCTTCAATAATTCTTTTAGCGATGATTGATTCTAGATTATGTTGAATATACCTTTTTAATGGTCTAGCTCCATAATCAGGATCATAAGCATCATTGATAATCTTAATATTGACTTTTTCTGTGAATCTAAAATCATATTTTTGTTTGATTAATCTGATATTTAAATCCTCAATCATTTTACCAACAATCTTAATTTGAACATCTTTATTTAAAGAATTAAAGACGATAATTTCATCAATTCGATTAATGAATTCGGGCTTAAATGACTGTTTAACTAGATTTAAAACCTCATTCTTTGCATTTTCATTACCTTCAATTAAATATCTACTACCTAGATTACTAGTCATGATAATAATTGTATTTTTAAAATCTATTGTTCTACCTTGGTTATCTGTTAATCTACCATCGTCAAGTATTTGTAACAATACATTAAACACTTCAGGATGTGCTTTTTCTATCTCATCAAATAAGATAATTGAGTATGGTTTTCTTCTAACCGCTTCAGTTAATTGTCCTCCTTCATCATATCCAACATATCCTGGAGGAGCTCCAATCAATCTAGTTACAGAGAATTTTTCCATGTATTCACTCATATCAATTCGAATGATTTGTTGCTCAGACGCAAATAACTGTTCAGCTAAAGCTTTAGCGACTTCAGTTTTACCAACACCAGTTGGTCCTAAAAACATAAAAGATCCAATTGGTCTAAATTCATTCTTAATTCCAGCTCTTTGTCTTAAAATCGCATTTGAAATTAATTCTATCGCTTCATCTTGACCGATAACTCTTTTCATTAACTCTTCATCTAAATGAATTAGTTTTTCTCTTTCCCCTTCAAGTAATTTAGTTACAGGTATGTGAGTCCATTTACTAATCACTTCAGCAATATCTTCTTCCCTAACGGTTTCAGTAATTAAAGTATGACCATTGGTATTAGAAACTTCTTCAATTTTAGCTTCTAATTCAGGAATTTTTGAATACTGTAATTCAGCTGCCTTAGAATAATCTGAGTTATTAAATGCATTTTGTAACTCATTTTTTAAAGAATCGAGTTTAGATTTTAACTCTTTAATATCTTCAAGTTCTTTTTTCTCAGACTCCCAAGTCTTTCGAATCTCTTTTTCTTTTTTCTTTAATTCTGATAATTCATCTTTTAGAATCACTAATCTTGATTTAGAATTACTATCCTTTTCCTTTTCTAAAGCACGCTTTTCTATCTCTAACTGCATAATTCGTCTAGTAACGTTATCTAGTTCAGCTGGCATTGAATCAATTTCCATACGGATAGAAGCACTGGCTTCATCAATTAAGTCAATGGCTTTATCAGGTAAAAATCTATCTGAGATATATCGATTACTTAAAACTGCAGCTGATACAATTGCATCATCATTAATGTGAACACCATGATGTTGTTCAAATTTATCTTTTAATCCTCTAAGAATTGATATGGTATCTTCAACCGTTGGCTCAGTAACAAGAATCTTTTGTAATCTTCTTTCTAAAGCATTATCTTTTTCAATATATTTTCTGTATTCATTTAAAGTAGTAGCGCCGATACAATGAAGCTCTCCACGAGCTAACATCGGTTTTAACATATTAGAAGCATCCATCGCTCCGTCTGTTCTACCTGCGCCAACAATCATATGAATTTCATCAATGAAAAGAATGATCTTTCCATCACTTTCTTTTATCTTTTTTAATACAGCTTTTAGTCTTTCCTCAAATTCACCTCTAAATTTAGCTCCAGCTACTAAGCTAGCTAAATCCATTTCATAGATTATTTTATCACGCAAACCAAGAGGGACATCTTTATCTACAATCCTCATTGCTAAACCCTCAATAATAGCGGTTTTCCCAACCCCTGGCTCACCGATTAAAACTGGATTATT
>CAZZPD010000121.1:0-1326 GCA_964655885.1 uncultured Candidatus Izemoplasmatales bacterium
ATTTTCTTATCTGTCAAAAAGTTAAAAAATGTCTTTTCTAAATCCGTGTCTATGATTGCTCTTGAAAACACAATAGAAGTTTTATTTTTATATGAATTCATCGCTATTGCATGTTTGTGACCACTACCCATATAAAAGGAAAATGAATCAACATATTTTTCTAATGAATTAGGAATATTAACTTTCCCAAAATTACTAAAGGTAACCGTTGTTGGCTTTCTACCAAAAGCCATATAACCTATTTTAAATATAATCCATTTAATTGGTAATGGAATTAACCTTATAAAATATTGTTTTTGAAGACTATAGATTGTATCTATCTTACTTTGAATTTTTTCTTGTGTGTTTTCTTCTTTGAAACTTATTTTAACTTTTTTTAATATATCATCAAAGTCTGGTTCTTCTGTTTTTGCTTGATAACTAACATGAAAGTATAATGAAAAATTACTTAATGTTTTAGATTTATAAGCTTTTCTTAAATTGATTGGAACACAAATATTCACTGGATGTTTTTTTAGTTTTCTTTTATTACCATTCTCTATTATAGAATATATCAGCAAAGCAACAATATACTGAGTTATTGTAGAATTACTTGCTTTTACTAATGTTAAAAATTCTTTAGTATCTATAAAAGAATTGATTATTCCACTGCCTGATTTTTTAATGAGTTTACGATTATAAATATATGCTTTTGGAACCTTAGGGGGATCGATTTGTCCTCCTTGATAGTTTTTTTCATAACTATCTTCTAATTCTTCATAATTTACAGCTTGATTAATTAATAATATTGAATCATCTGGCTGGACATCTTTACCTAATAATTCTAAATAGTGATAAACGATTGATTTTAAAAATGCAATAGCTCCTGCCCCATCGGTTAAAACATGATTGATTTCTAACGATATTCTATTATTATAAAATAAGAACTGGAATAAATATCTGTGATTATGAATTTCATCTAATTTTTTACAAACGTAAGCTGTCTCTTCATGTAATTTTGGTTCTTTTAAATTTTCTTCAAAATAATACCAAAAAAATCCTCTTTTTAGTCTAACAAAAAAAGAAGGAAATCTTTTTCTTGAATCTTTAATTGCTTGATGAAGAAATTCTGGGTTAATTTCTTCATTTAAAGTAGCAGAAACTCTAAATACATAAGTGAATCTTTCTGAAGTTAATATTGGATAGATTTTAGCTGCATTATCGAGTTTTGACCAAAATAGTTGTTTTTTCATAATATTCCTTTGTATTTATTATACATTAAAAGAGCACTCATTCAAGTGCTCTTACTATCTTTCTGTTATTCTGCTTGTTCAGGCGTTGGTTCTG
>CAZZPD010000121.1:1426-3624 GCA_964655885.1 uncultured Candidatus Izemoplasmatales bacterium
TTTGGTTCAGGTACATCTTCTGGCATTGGTTTTTCAGGATCATATTCTTTAAATTCCTTGATAAATCTTTTAACAAATCTAGCTATATAAGGTCTAAATGCATATACAGCAAACCATATATATGGAGGGATAAAGATTACTGTAGGTCCAAAAACAATAAATAATGTCCAAGTCCACTTAGCTAAGTTGTTTTTCTTAGCATAATTCCATACGAATACATATATTAGGAAATAATATAGAACAAAGGCTAATATTCCTAAAATAATGTAAAACCAATTTGATGAACCAAGATTAATGATTCTAGCAACAAAGTTCATTAGATTTGAAGTACACCATCCATTAGTAGATAAAAATGTAGTTTTACCTCCAATAAACCTTATTAAGTTAAATCCTAAATAGATTAGCTGTTGTAATATTAGAATTGCAAATAATACAAAGGCAACCGTCTCATAAGGCCTTTTTACTTTCTTTAAATCTTTTACTTCTTCATTTAATACTTCTTTAATACCCATTTTTTCACCTCTTTTTTTGAATAATTATATAATAAAACCCTTTTCAAAAAAATAGGTTATAGAAAAAGAGTATAAATTTATTTGTTTTTTTGACTTTCTCTATATCTTTTAAGAGCTATTTGCTCAAAACTACTAGAAAATTTTCTATTATAGTTTTTGAAGAAAAATATCAGATAAAGATAATATAATGCTTGAGTAACATATAAAAATTTATACTTACTAAAAATCTTATTTAAAAGCCCTTCAAGATCATATTGTACTAACCATATTGGTGCATTATAGAAATCTATTTTAATAACACCAACATAAATAGTTACTAAACTAAATAATGATAAGATAATCATTATTATATATACCCAAACTAGTTTATTAGATGTAGGGACGCTTGAAATATCCTCTCTAAAACAACTTTCAATATCAGAACTAAATTTACTTAATGTTCTAAAGATGAAATAGTAAATTAAAGAAACAATCAATAAAGATACTAAAAGAACTAATCCTAAAAGCGGGAAAGTAAAAAGAACAAAAATAGCTGATAAAATAGATAATCCTAATAATATCAAAATTAACATAAACACTAATTGATAGAAAATTCTTAGTATCTTAGCTCCAACAATTGATTCTTTTATATTTTTTTTCTTAGCTCCACTATAAATTTTTAACAAACCTATAGGTACTATCATGTTTATAAGAGTTGTTATTAATAAAGTAATAATTGGAACATTACTATCATATGAACTCGTAGGAATATTTCCAAAATCCGTTAGATTAATTCTTAAAATACTAATTTGAGTAAGTACCATAACTAATAAAAATACAAATGCAAATCTTACAAACCATAAATATTTCTTACTAGCTGAAAAAGCAAAAAGTATTTCGGTGTATTCATTAAGTGGCTTATTTAAGCTACTATCTAAGTCATCTCTAATCATTTCCATTTTCAATAAAAACCTCCACTTTAAAATTTATTATAACATAATACTTTACAAAAGTATATAAGCATATGTTCAATAAAAAATTTCAAAAAAAGATTTGAGAAATTAATCTCAAATCCTATTTGTTAAACTGGTGCGGCTGATGAGATTTGAACTCACACGCCTATTAGACACTACCCCCTCAAGGTAGCGCGTCTACCATTCCGCCACAGCCGCTACTAAAATCTCATCTTAGAAAATTGTTGAATACCATTTTTATATTGAGGAGTATTTTCTCCTTGAATCAATGGGGTTACATATTTTAAGAATTCTTTAGTGATTCCATTTCCCTTAGAATTAATCATTGACTTTGGCATTTTCTTTTCAGTATTTGCACATGATAATAAATCATGTAATTTATATTCAATTGTATAAGGATCATCACTAACTCGATTCATAATAACCATTAAATTATTTTCACCATTTAACGCTGCTTTTACAGCTTCTCTTCCAACTTCTATCGCTTCATTTACATCGGTTAAACTTTGAAGATGGCTAGCTGCACGTTGAGTTGAACCAAATTCAACTGAACGAGATGGAATTCCTAAATCAGCTGATACTGTAGTCGCTAATTTTGAAGCTACCCCACCTAATTGGAAATGGCCAAAAGCATCTCTTAACCCACTGCTTGAAGAAATAAATATTCCTTCTTCGTTGTGAATTCCTTCGCTAACAGCTACTAAGCATTGTTTTTTCTTTTCATATATTTCTA
>CAZZPD010000122.1:0-3544 GCA_964655885.1 uncultured Candidatus Izemoplasmatales bacterium
AGATGCATGGGCAGCTGATCCTAATTTAGAAGTTGTTAATGATATTCAAATGATTTTAATGAAAGGCCCTGCTGGATTAACAATAGCCGATTTATCTACTGAAATTCAAATGATTGGAAATTTATTATCTAATTTCTTTGGAACAATAGATACAGTTGAAGAAGGATTAATAATTGATTTTGCTATTGCTATGTCTGAAGCTTATGCTGATACACAATATGATTTAACACAAGCAACAATTATGAAAGTATATTTTAATACTAAGATAACTGAAGTATTACCAGAAATTATGGATTTACCACCTGCTTTAGGAGCTTACTTATTAACATTTGATGAAACTAAGACTGAGGAAGTATTTAACTCAGTAATAGAAATGTTCTTATTGTGTCCAATGGATCCAAACGGAGATGTTAGAGAAATAATTAATATAGCAGGTATCATTGATTCAGCATTTGGTGATGCATCACTTGATTATGAAACAATTGTTTCTCCTGTTGTTAAAGTATTATATGAAATCTATACACTTAAAGGCTTTCCACCTGTGGACCCTGTGCAAGATATAATTGATGATATGATTGATATTATGGATGATGTCCTTTATTATACAGATATTATTGCTGCATATGATCCTGTTCATGTGAGTGAAGCTCAATGGCTTATTATTGAAGAATTTGGAGATGTATTAGAAGAATTGTTTGAAACTATAGATGATTTTATAAGATAAACATTTATAAGAGGAGCTAAATAAGTTTAGCTCCTTTTTTCTTTGTAAATGATTGTTTGTTTTCAAGGTTTTATGATATAATTTATATGATTTGTGAGGTATAAAATGATTGAATCTATAACTAATTCAAAAATTAAATATGCAACTAAGTTAAAACAAAAAAAATATAGAAACCTTCATAATCAGTTTTTAGTTGAAGGAGAACATCTTGTTTTAGAAGCTAAAAAAAATGATATGATTGATATATTATTCTATACGGATAATGATTACAAAGTATCTAATTCATTTGAGATTAGCAATAGTGTAATGAAGAAATTATCTGAATTAGGTAATGATACTGGAGTAATTGCTATTTGTAATAAACCGGTATTTAAGGAATTATCTTCAAAGGTTTTAATCTTAGATGGCATTCAAGATCCCGGGAACCTAGGAACACTAATTAGAACAGCTGCTGCCTTTGATTTTAAAACCATTATTTCTGAAAATACAGTTGACTATTACAATGAAAAAGTGATTAGGAGTTCTCAAGGAGCATTATTCTATACTAATTTAATTGAAACTGATATAATAGAGTTCGTTAAAAAAAATCCTAATTATCACTACTATGGTACAGATGTTTTAAAAGGGAAGAATATTCATTCAGAAGATTTTAATTATAAAAATATAGCTGTTATTTTAGGCAATGAAGGTAGTGGAATTAGAAAAGAAATAAAAGACTTAGTAAATACAAACATTAATATTCCAATGAGTTCAACTGAATCCTTAAATGTTGCAATTGCTGGGGGAATATTAATGTATGAAGCAAGTAAGGAGAAGTAAACAATGGATTATATTTATGAAGAAAACCGAATTTATGCAAAGAGAGCAGATAATTTATTACTAGCAGAAGTTACGTTCCCTGCTAGAGATGATACTAGAGTAAATTTAGATCATGTTTATATTGATCAAAGCTTACGTGGACAAAGAGCAGCTTCTGATTTAATGTTATTAGCTTATAATTATATTAAAGATAGAAACAAGAAGATAATTGCTAAATGTCCATACGCTATAAAATGGTTTAAGAGACATGAAGAATATCAAGATATTGTTATCAATGTTAAAACCAATAAGAAAGCGTAGTTTTTTCTTGTCAAGTTTGACTAGCTATGATATAATATATATGACATAAAGTATTAGAGAGAGGGTCATTCCCTCTCATTTTTATTGCAAAGGAGTACTTATGAAAATTGAAGAATTAAAAAAGAATCTAAACGAGTTCTTAAAATCAATCAATTATGAATTATATGATTTAGAACTAAGAAAGTATAAAAAAGATACGATTTTGACAGTGTATATTGACCGACCTGAAGGAATTACAATTGATGAAGTAGTTGACGCAACAAATCAATTAAATCCATATATAGACGAATTAGACCCTATTGAAGGCGAATATATGTTAGAAGTATCAAGTGCTGGAGCTGAAAAGGAATTAAGAACAGAAAAAGCCATAAATCATGCAATAGGAAAGTATGTTCATATAGAAACATATGAACAAAAAATTGAAGGATATTTAAATAACTTTGATGGTTATGTAATACAATTAAAAGTCAAAAATAAAAAAATAGAAATTAATTATGAGGATGTTAATTTAATCAGATTAGCAATCAAATTTTAGGAGAAAATTATGATTAGTAAAGAGTTTTTTAAAGCACTTGAAGTGCTAGCAATTGAAAGACAAATAGAAAAAGAAAAAATCCTTGAAATCTTTGGTAGAGGATTAATCAATGCTTATAAAAAAGCTTATGGTGGTAAAACAAACGCTGAAGTAGTATTCAATGAAGAAAAAGCAGAAATTTTATTAGTAGCTAAATCATTAGTTGTCGCTGATATTAATCCTGATGCAGAACCAGGTACACAAATTTTATTGGCTGATGCTAGGAATATTAAAAAATCAGCTAAAATTGGTGATATTGTTGAACAAAAAATAACACCTAAAAACTTTGGTAGATTAGCTGCATCAAGCGCTAAACAAATCTTAACTCAAGGATTGAAAACACTTGAAAGAGAAAGAAATTTTGAAATTTTCACTGAAAAAACAGGAGAAATGATTATTGCTGAAGTTGTGAGAATTAATGATGATTTTGTTACTTTAAACCTTGGATATGATACTGAAACATCAATTCCTGGAAAAGATTTATTAAAAGAAGATATATTTTTAGGAAATCAAATTAGAGTTTATATTACAAAAGTTGAAGAAACTACAAAAGGTCCTAAGGTCTACGTTTCTAGAACAGATAGAAACTTAGTAAAAAGACTTATGGAAAATGCTATTCCTGAATTACAAACAGGCGTAATTGAAATTAGAGGACTTGCTAGAGATGCAGGAGATAGATGTAAAGTATGTGTATCAACAAATAACCCAGAAGTAGACCCTGTTGGAGCTTGTTTGGGTAAAAATGGTTCGAGAATTAATGATGTGATTACTAATTTAAATGGAGAAAAAATAGATATATATAAATATAGTGATGATCCAAAGGAATTAGTATCTAACTCTTTACAACCAGCTAAAACAATTTCTGTACAAATAGATGAAAAACAAAGATCAGCACTAGTAGTTGTTCCAAATGATCAACTATCACTTGCAATTGGGAAAAAAGGACAAAACGCAAGATTGGCAGTTCAATCATGCGGATGGAAAATTGATATTAAACCAGAATCAGAATATTCAGAAGATGAAGATATTGAATTTGATCAAGATTTAGACTTCGAGGAAGATAATGATTAAGAAGAAAATCCCAATGCGTAAATGTGTAGTTACAAATGAAAGATTTGAAAAAAAAC
>CAZZPD010000123.1:0-3507 GCA_964655885.1 uncultured Candidatus Izemoplasmatales bacterium
TTAAATCTTTACCTTCATTAAATGCTAATTCGATTGCTTTGTAGAAATATAAGTTATTATCAACTGTACCTGATCTATCGTTTCCACACATTGTATTTTCTAAGCAACCAACAGAAGCGTATTCATGGACATTGGTTTCATTTATAAATTCTTCAACATTAGCTTTTTTAGCTTCTCTTAAAAGTCCGGCCATTGATCTTTCATCAAAATTTAATAAGAAAGGCGCTCCTTGAGAACTAGCAACCATTTCTACAACTCGATTCAAAAGTTTATCTGGAGTATTTTTATGAAGTCTTACATTTGGTTTAGGTTCTAAAATTGGAGACATATCATCGATTACATCTAGCAATAAATAGGTCAAATCATTAGATTGATCATTTCCTAAAGCATCTCTTCCTGAAAGATTAAATAACTGACCAAATCCTGCGGTTATACCATTATTTCCAACTCGTATTTGAGCATCATAGACAGTATTACAATGAAACCAGAAACACCCTAATATATCTTTCATGAAATCTTGAGTCATTCCTGCATTTATTGATTTTTCATAAAAAGGATATAGGTATTGGTCTAGTCTTCCAAATGAAACTCCAGGTCCAGGATAGTTTTCATCACTCATAATTAACATATGGGTTAACCATAATGATTGAACTGCCTGATAGAAATTTTCAGCTTTTTTCCATGGAACTACTTCTAAGTTTTTCGCCATTTCTAAAAGTTCTTGTTTTCTTATGTCTGACTTTTCTTTTTCAGCTAGTTTTATGCATTTTATCCTATATTTAGCAGCTAAATCTCTAGGGATTGTAGTAGCTATCATCATCGCTCGTAATTGTTCGCCGGCTTTTGATTGTTTTTCTATTTCTGATAAAGTCTCATATTCTTCTTTAATTTCATTATAGATTGATTCAAATCCTGTTTCTAAGACTCTTTTATAATTAGGTATGATATGTCCACTAGTAGCTCCAGTATTTCCTAACCCTCTAAAATAATATTCAAGGAAACTTTTTCTAGTACCATTTTTACCATAGACTAGTTTATCCCTTTGTTTTGCTTGGTTTTTGTCTAAACAATGTGAAGACATCAAATTAAAATTAGCTCCGCAAAGCAAATCATTATTTAAAATTTCCACTGGCAAATTATTTACAACTGCTTCTTTTAAAAACGTCGCTCGTCGCTCTTTTAAAGATAGACTCCAAAAATTTTCTGGCAAATCAATAGTTTTTGCACTCTGAACTGTAGATTTTGTAAATGTTTGTAAGAAAGATATCATCTCAGGAACTATATAATAAGTTAGTTCATCAAAAAGATAATCCCAAGGTTTTCCCGTGGTATAACAATTATATTGATTATTCCAATCTCTTTTTACTCCTTCGAAATAATAATCTCTAAGCAACTTAACTCTAGGTGATAAATTTTTTGGTTTTTTTAAATATGTATCCATATGATACCTCCTCGGTGGTAATACCACAATTATTATATATCTTTATAAAATCGCTGTCAATACGAACTCTAAAAATCAAAAAAATAGCTTCCTAAATCAGAGTGAAATGGTCTATATACCATATCTCAAACTTTTAGAAACTATTTTAAAAATATTTAGTTTAGCTTTTAGCTCATGAAGCTTACTCGTATAAAATTATAATTTAAAGAGATCTAGATAACCTTAAACAATCTTTTTCTTACTTATTATATTTGATTCATCTTTTTAAAAAGTCATTTATTTGTTCTACATCCTTATCCCCACGACCAGAAACATTGATTATTATGATTTTATCTTTAGAAAGAGTTGGAGCAAGTTTCATCGCTTCGGCAATTGCATGAGCTGATTCTATTGCCGGAATAATCCCTTCTGTTTTAGATAATTCTAAGAACGCTGCGACAGCTTCTTTATCTGTTGCACTTTTGTATTCTACTCTACCTGTATCACCTAGATATGCATGTTCTGGTCCTACTCCTGGATAGTCTAAGCCAGCACTAATTGAATATACAGGCGCAATACTACCCAAATCATCTAATATTACTTTTGTATTCATCCCATGAATGATTCCTTCTTTACCTAGAGTCATAGTGGCGGCATGGTTTAAAGTCTCTATACCTTCCCCTGCAGCTTCTACTCCGATTATTTTCACATCTTTATCTTTAAGAAAATCAGTATATAGACCAATTGCATTTGATCCGCCACCAACACAAGCAATTAAGTAATCTGGTAATCTACCTTCAGCTTCTATAATTTGTTTCTTTGCTTCTTCTCCAATAATCTTTTGAAAGTTTTTAACTATCGTTGGAAATGGATGAGGTCCAACTGCACTACCTAATAAATAGAATGTATCTTCAATTCTCTCTACCCACTTATTAATAGCGTAATCAACTGCGTCAGCTAGAGTTTTAGTTCCTTGGGTAACACTAGTTACCTTAGCTCCTAACATCTCCATCCTAAAGACATTAAGTGCTTGTCTATCCATATCTATTTCTCCTTGAAATATTTCACATTCCATATTAAACATAGCCGCGGCTGTAGCGGTAGCTACGCCATGTTGCCCGGCCCCTGTTTCAGCTATGATTTTTGTTTTACCCATACGTTTCGCTAATAAAATTTGACCAATTGTATTATTTATTTTATGAGCTCCTGTATGGTTTAAATCTTCTCTTTTCAAATATATCTTAGCTCCACCTAGTTTTTTTGATAAACTTTCTGCGTAATAAAGTGGACTTGGTCTTCCAACGTAATATTTCATATAGTAATTATATTCTTCTATAAAAGAAGGATCTACAATCGCTTCATTATAGGCTTTCTCTAACTCTTTCAATGCATTTACTACAGGTTGTGGAACAAATTGTCCCCCAAAACGTCCAAATTCGTAATTCATTATAATTTCTCCTTTTTTTAGTTTTTAATAGAATTTTAGTTTTTAATTGCGACAAATTATTTCTTCATGTTCCCATTTAGATACCCCCTTATAAAATAAAAAAATCCACTACACAAAAAATGTGTAGAGGACGAAATTAACGTGGTGCCACCTCAGATTCGGTTTTTACAAAAAACCCTTTTTCGAGTACTATCATACTCTAACTCTATAACGGGAGTGCCCGAGATACCATACTTTAATTCAAGTACCCTCTCATAGATCCATTCAGATAACTAAATATTACTAGTTTCCACCTACCACTAGCTCTCTATAAATAATAAGTATTATCTTACTACTTCTAATCAACAATTTATTGTGGTTGATTGTAACATTTTAAAATCTTTTAGTCAATGACTATTAGAAAAATACATTAACGTTTGTTTTTAAATATGTTATACTATTTATAAAAAAGAAGGTGATATAATGAACAACAAAGGTAAACAAGCATATGATTTATTGGAAAAAATATCATTTGTAAGAATTAGTGGTTCAGAAGAAGAATTAAAAGCAGCTAATATTTTAAAGGAAGAAATTAAGAAGTTAAAATTAGATGTTAAACTAGAAGAGTTTGAGGTTCCTTTTTACCATCCAATAGAGGTTA
>CAZZPD010000124.1:0-3483 GCA_964655885.1 uncultured Candidatus Izemoplasmatales bacterium
AAAGAACATTAAGACTATATCAATACAGCCCTCACATGCTAAGGCATACCATGGCCACATTACTGGTAGAGAATAACGCACCGATAATCAGTATTCAAAATTTATTAGGTCATACAAACAGTAAAACAACAGATATCTATTTGCATATGTCTGTAAAAAAAAGCAAAAATGATTTTAACAAGTATTTTCCAAGTTCAATATAGGCAATTATATAAACAAAAAACAAGTGAATCAGATTCACTTGTTTTTATAATAATCACTTAAGGTTTTTGGAAACCGAAAGAATAATGTATAAGCTTAATATGTGTGAAAAATTATTTTTATATCGCGATATAATTTGTCAACTTGATTAGAACCAAAAAACAATTTCATATTATATACAAAGGATTTAGTTGAATCCTCATCATATACAAAATAATGTATTCTTATACCCTTTACTATACTCTCTCTAAACTGGTAATCTTCAATATTAAAAATCTCTTTTAAATCATTAAACAGATAATGATCTGATTCACCAAATGAATGGCCAATAAAATATATATCCAAACATTGATGTAAAGAATCCGCAATGTAAGCTTGTATCCCATGAATATCAGCTTCATGTGATTTCGTAATGTGATTAATTGTTTTATAAAAATAGGAATTGTATTCAGAATTATGTTCTGTCAGTTCATTTATACCGATGATTATATTATTATTTACAGAATTATGAACATGTTTTATCTTTGGTTTTTTAAGAGGAGGATTCTCTCTCTCTTTATTTAAATAGTAGTCAACTGTATCAGTATAATTAAAATTAATTATCTCATCAGCACATAGAATAATGTCTTGAATTTCATCCGATATATCCATTTTGATTTCATTCTTGTTCACTTTTTGATTAATTTTATCTATATATGCATTAAATAGCGCCACAAAATCTATATAATCTTTTTTTATCCTCTCTGATAGTAATCCATGCCAAGTTTCTTGAAACTCCCAATTAATATAAGTAATCAGTTGATTATAATGAATATAATCTAATCCTATTTCGCCTAGAGTTTTCAGAAAAAATGCTTCATCTGGTTTCGAAAAATGCTTTTGATTAATCACAAGGTGAATGTCTGAATTTGAGGGATTAGGACCAATATATACTTCATCATACATCCTCTCTAAATTAATAAGAATTTTTGCGATTTCGTTTTCAAAATTTATCCAAGTAAAGCTGTGATTTATAAGCCTTAACTTAAAATATATGATAAAAAAATTTTTGGAATTCTCAGATTTGACATCCTCGATAAAATTACTGACTGTAGTTTTTAAGTTATGATGCAAATCAAAACCATTTCCAATGATAAGTATATTCATCTTCAATCCTTTCTATTTTTTATATATAATCACTGAAGAAATATAAACACTTCAAATATTACATAAACGTATTGATTATTCAATAATTTTACGCTAAAAGATAAAATTATATCTATATAATTAAATTACACTTATTTTTTTAAGTAGTTCAGTAATAAGATTAATAATATATTATGTCTTTTTGAATGTTCTCATAATATCCTCCCAATAATTAATTTATACACAAATATTATATCATAAAAAAACAGCAAGTAAATTTACTGTTTATTTTTTTGTTTCTAAAACTAAGTTTTTAACTGCTTTGGAGACCTAAAAGAAAATCATTTATACTTTTCACTTATACGACTTATATGCTGGGATCTTATAAATTCATCAATAATATTTTTAGAAGTAATTTCATCAACTATTTCTGCTTGGTCCTCAATATCTATTTCTTTAATAATTGAATTATCTATATTAAGGATTAAATTATTAAGATTATATATTTCAGTTACAACTGTATTAGGTGTTTTATTATTTATTTCTTTAAGCTCAGCTTCAGCACCAAACACAATAATATTATATATCGGAATATTCTTTAAGCTTAAAATTGATTTTTTTAATACTCTTATGTGTACTATATTCTGTTTTATAGGGTTATAAAATGAAAATTTGCTAACAGTTTGACCTGTTCTTCTTGATTTATAGTGAGCAAAAGTTTGTTTCCAATATTCTTGATAATCTGTTCCGAAAATCCATCCTGAATAATCTTTAGATTCTATAACATATAATGCTTTTCTGGTTAACAGTATGTTGTCTATTTGAGAAGTAATAGAATTATTCCAAAGCATAATATCATGAAATTCCATTCCACCTAAAAGATTGGCTAGAAAACGAAGAACATCGTTAATTTGTTTTTCTCCTCTAGCTCCAGTGAATTTATCCGCTTTTTTGGAAGGCTTAAATACTATGAATATAAATAAAATTATTAATACATATATCAACCACATATATTATTACTCCTGATAAATTATATAGTTATACAAAAATATTAAGTTATTTTAATGCTCTAAATAATTTCAAATATGAAGTCATAAAGGCTTCTATTCTGATATTTCAATGATACTTTAAATTGAATATATTCTAAGATTTTATATCTTCTTCTGGTTCTTCTATTCCTTGAACTTTCATTAACAATTTTATTTTCTTATAAATAGCTTTTTGATATGCGTTTTGATGCTCTAAATTCTCTACAATTTCGTTAATTCTAAAAACATATCGCAAAACCGCAATAAGAATTACTGTAAATATTATCAAAAAGATAATTGCTGAAATGAGAATACTTGTATAAGGCGAAGTATATAATAACATGTTTTTTTGCTCCTTTTCAAATTATAAATATATGTTCAGTATATATTTAAGAATGTATAAATTATATCATAAAAAAAACAACAAGTAAATTTGCTGTTAGTTTTTATTTTATCTTATATTGTATAAGTTAGGGGGGTGTTACTAACCCCCCACCGTATATTGTTATTATATAGTAGGTTGATTTTTAATGCGGTTACTTGCTATACAGAAAGTAAATACCGCATATCTGATATATTTATTGTTTTAAAATCTAACCAAGTATTTTTTAATTATTTAAAAATTTTATAGAAAGCATTGCTATCTACACATAATATGATACAATAAAAATTGAAATAGCGCAAGAGGAAATATAAAAAAAAGGCCTATAT
Source organism: uncultured Candidatus Izemoplasmatales bacterium (assembly GCA_964655885.1). GTDB lineage: Bacteria > Bacillota_I > Bacilli_A > Izemoplasmatales > Hujiaoplasmataceae > 4572-104. The sequence continues at coordinate 3,066 of CAZZPD010000124.1, forward strand.
TTAGGGAAGCCTTTAACTTAAACATCTATGAAAATGTTAATTAATAATGAATGGTGGTTCGGGCAGGAATTGAACCAGCGACACATGGATTTTCAGTCCATTGCTCTACCGACTGAGCTACCGAACCATTAAAAAAGTGGCGGTCCGGACGGGATTTGAACCCGCGATCTCCTGCGTGACAGGCAGGCATGTTAACCCCTACACCACCGGACCTTTTTTGGTTGCGGGGGGAAGATTTGAACTTCCGACCTCTGGGTTATGAGCCCAACGAGCTACCAGACTGCTCCACCCCGCGATGTTTATGCTTTATCATTGTATCAAAAGCATGTTAAATTGTCAATCCATTTCGTAAAATGGTGGAGCATAGCGGGATCGAACCGCTGACCTCCTGCGTGCAAGGCAGGCGCTCTCCCAGCTG
>CAZZPD010000125.1:0-3448 GCA_964655885.1 uncultured Candidatus Izemoplasmatales bacterium
TTAACACTTCAAACTCATGGTTTAATATACCTTTCCCAATATTGTTAGCAAAATCTACTTTTTTATTTAAACCATCAATAGAATCGTTTAGAGCATTGGTCATTTCTTCAATTTCATCTCCAGTTTCAATTACTATTTTCATATCCTCATCAACACGACCTTTAGCGAGATTTTTAAGTAACTCGGTAATTTTAGTAAGTGGATTAGTAATATTCTTACTAATAACAGCTATTACAAATACCAATACCAGAATTCCAATAATTCCAACAATAAGAGAAATCATAAAGCTTTTATTTGCTTCGGCCATAATAACTTTAACAGGAACAGAAATAGCAATGGACCATGGAGTATTAGTTTCTCCAATAAAAATTGGAGCATAGGTTACATAATGTTTAACACCATCCTGATCTTTACTAAGGTAATTCAAGTACTTACCATCCTTTATATTCTTTGATATATTGTAATTTTCATTATCTTGTTCAAGTATATCTTCAATTTTTTGGTTTAAGAAATCTTTATTTGGATGACCAGCTATAACACCTTCATTAGATACTAGAAAAGCATAACTTCCTTCAAAAGGTTTAATTTGTTCAACAATCTCCTGAAACTGCATAAGAGTAATGTCAAATGCTACTACTGCAACAAATTTTCCATTATCAACAACAGGTGCTTTAATGCTTGTCATAAGCAAAGATTCTCTTGTTCCATCAGTAACAACATCATAATATGGTTCATCAATAGAAGAAATGGGCGTATTTTTAGTTTCTAAGTATATAGGAGAGTCGCCATCCAGACTTCTTAATTCAGTTTGTTCCTTAATTACTCCGTTTTCTCTCCAGTAAGCGTAAGAAATACGACCATGAGTTAGTTCCCATTCTGGATCAATCATTGCAAGTTCCCAACTCGACCACAATGCATATACATTTTCGTTTGCTTCAAAAACATTATAATACATTTTATGCACATAATCTTGCCATTCGTCTTTTGGAATCTCTTTATAAATTTTAAAGGCATCTGCTAAAGCTTCTAATTTCGCTAATTCAGAGTTTAGTTTTTCCTTTATATCTTTAGCCGCTTCTTTTACTTGATAGTTTGTTACTTCTATAGCATCTTCATAAGCCATTTTCCGTGCTTTAAAACTTATAAATCCAAGCGCTATAACATAAATCAGTAGCGATGATGAAATAATAAAGAGTTGAATCTTTTGTTGTATCCTTAATTTGAATTTCATGGTATGTTTAGGTTGTTTGTTTAATTATTCGGTTTTACTCTGAAAATCAGAAATGTTATTTGATATCTTTAGTATTTTATAAACTTCTCCTTCTAAGTCTCTTATAGGAGTATATGTTTCTGCAAATAAATATTCTTTATCTTGAATTTTCACTTTTGATTTTTCCTTAATTACTTTTCCACCTCTTAAATCTCTCCAGAAATTATCATAATCAATTTTTTGTTTCTCTGTAAATTCCATATTAAGAGAGTGGTGTGTTCCTATTACTTCTTCTTTAGATAAGCCAAGAAGTTTTAAATAGTTATCATTAATATTTTTAATTACACCATCTAAATCGTATTCGATAACAAAGCTCGAAATGTTTAATGCTTCTACTAAACCTTCCATTTCAGTAGTTTTTCTGGTAGATTCTTCTTGTGTTGCTTGCAGCTCTTCCATATTTTGTCGCATTTCTTCTTCTTGCGCAGCCATTTCTTCTGCTTGTTGCTGAGAACGCTCAAGTAATTCGTTAGTTCTTATGTTCACTCTAACAGCTGAAAGAGTAGATGCAATACTTTCTCCTAGTTTTTCAACGAATTCAATTTCATGCTCCTGGAATTCCTTAAATGATGCAATTTCTAAAACACCAAGCACATTATCTTCAAGTTTTAACGGAACAATTAGTAAGCTATTGGGATTAGCACCTCCAAGACCTGAAGTAATTTCAATATAATCTTGAGGAATATCAGTCATGAAAATTGTTTTCTTTTCAATGGCGCATGTTCCGATTAGTCCTTCACCAAGTTGTATGTGTCGTTCAATAAACTTACGCCTATCGTAAGCATATGCGGATAGTAAATTAAAATGGATATTTTGTTTGTCATCGTCATTTAGAATAAAAATACCACCCTGATTTGCATTTAAGTATCCAACAAGGTTCATTATAATTTCTGTAGCTAAATTCTCCAGGTTATCATTATTTTGTCTGAGTATATCACCAAATCTGGCTAAACCTTCGTTAGACCAACGGCGTTTTTCATCTTCAATTTTTCGTTTTTCTTCCTCTACATTAGCTTTAACCAAGGAATCACGCATATCAAGTAGTGATTTACCTAAAACATCTTCATCACTAAGTAATTCAAATTCATTTTCAAGCTCGCCTTTACCAATGTGATTTGCAAACTCTACTTTTTTATTTAATCCATCAATAGATTTATCTAAGGCATTAGTCATAGTTTCAATTTCATCGCCTGTTTCAATTTTAATGCGCATTTTATCATCAATATGACCTTTAGAAAGCGACTGTAAAAGATCAGTAATTTTTGATAATGGATTGGTTATGTTTCTGCTAATAAATGCTATTATAACAACCATAAATAATATACCCAAAACTCCAACAAGTAAAGAAATCTTAAAGTTTCTATTTGCTTTAGCCATTATTGTATTTACAGGAACAGAAATAGCTATAGACCATGGAGTGTTGGTTTCTGCCACTAAAATTGGGGCATAGGTAAAATAGGTTTTAACGCCATTTTCATTTTTACTAATATATTCAAAGGAATTTCCGGTCTTTATATTTTCTTTTATTTTATATAATTCGTTGTCGTTCTCAAATATTTCTTCGATAGGTTTATTTAAAAGCTCTCTATTTTTATGTCCTGAAATTACACCCTTATTTGAAACTAAAAAAGCATAACTACCTTCAAAAGGTTTAATATCTTCAACTATTTCTTGTAATTGCACAAGTGTTATATCGAAAGAAACAACAGCTACAAATTTGCCATTTTCAATCAGTGGAGAATTTAAACTGGTCATAAGTAATGATTCAGTTTTGTCTCCTGTAACAATATCGAAATAGGGTTCGTTAATTGATGGAACAAGCGTTGTTTTGGTTTTGAAATATAATTCAGAATCACCATTCATACTTCGATATTCTTGTATGTCTTTTACAACACCATTATCTCTCCTAAATGAATGACTTATTCTGCCATATGTTTTGTCCCATGTAGAATCAATCATTGCTAATTCCCAACTGTCCCATAGACCATAAATACTAGGGTTGTTTTTGTACACATTCAAGTACATTTTGTGAATTAGCTTATGCCATTCATTGATTGGATAATCTCTATGTACTTTAAATGCATCGGTTAGTGCTAATACACCACCCATATTTACATCAAGAAGAGCTTTCATATCTTTTGCAGCTTCCTTAGCAAAGCTGTTTGTTTTTTCAATGGC
>CAZZPD010000126.1:0-3367 GCA_964655885.1 uncultured Candidatus Izemoplasmatales bacterium
AATGGGAATATTCCATGTTGGTAACGAATTCTTTTTATTGATGTTAAGTTTATTGTTGTTGGTTGTAGGTGGTACATTCGTATATTATAAACAGATTGATTACATCGATTTGTTTACTTACTATATGTATATTGCTTTCTTGACTAGACCAATTAATAGGTTGATTTCAATGATGCAACAAATCCAACAAGGCATGGCCGGATTTGAAAGATTCTATCAAGTTATGCAGATAGAACCAAAGATCAAATCTAAAGAAGATGCTATATTCTTGAGAGATCCAAAAGGTAGTATTAGTTTCAAGAATGTAAATTTTGCATATAATAATGGTGATTTACAAGTTCTTAGAAATTTTAATTTAGATATAGTACCAGGAGAAAAAATTGGATTAATTGGAGAAACAGGAGTCGGGAAATCTACCATTTCAAAATTGATTCCAAGGTTCTATGATATTGATTCAGGTTCAATTACTATAGATGGAGTGGATATAAAAGACTATGATATATATTCATTAAGAAGAGCTATTGGACATGTACAACAAGATGTATTTATTTTCTATGGAACTATAAAGGATAACATACTTTATGGAAACCCAGAAGCTACTGATGAAGAAATAGTTCAAGCTGCTAAGCGAGCAAACATACATGAGTATATTGAAGGTTTACCAGAAGGATATATGACATATACCGGTGAGAAAGGCGTTAAGCTTTCGGGTGGTCAAAAACAAAGAATTGCCATAGCGAGATTGTTTTTAAAGAAACCTAAAATTGTTGTATTAGATGAAGCGACTAGTGCATTAGATAATGTTACTGAAAGATTGATTCAATCGGCTTTTGATGATTTAGTTAAAGAAAAAACTGCTATTGTAATTGCGCATAGACTAACGACAATTATGAATGCAGATAGAATTATTGTCTTAGGAAAAGATGGGATAATTGAAATGGGTAGTCACGCAGAGTTGGTAAAAAAAGAAGGAGTATACTTCAATTTACTAAGTCAGTAGAAAGATTTAAAGGAGGTTAATTATGCCTGATGAATATAAAATTATTATAGGAATTGTCATTGTTTTGATAGTGATATTAGTTGCTATAGGGTTGTCTATATCGCTAGGAATTATTAAACCTAAAAGAAGATCACTGATGGAAACAAGCCTTTTGGAAGAAGAAAAATTCCCGGGAATAATGAGTTTCTATAGTGAGAAATTAAACAGTATTTATAAAATAAAATCTAGATATAATTATGATATAACAGTATATTATTTGGAACATTCACAAGAGTCTAAAAAGTTCCTAGTGATGTCTCACGGGCATACATATACACATCATGGATGTTTGAAATATGCTAGGATGATGATGGAGTATGGATACAATATTATTCTATATGATCAAAGATTTCATGGCGATTCAGGAGGTAGTTATACTAGCTTAGGATACTATGAGAAGGATGATTTATATGATATTATATCTGACACGTTTGATAGATATGGGTCCGATATTGAGTTAGGAACATACGGTGAATCAATGGGAGCTACAACTGTTTTACTAGAAGCAAACATAGATAAGAGAGTTAAGTATATTTTTGCGGATTGTGGGTTTGAAAATCTTGATAAATTGGTTCAAGAAATATCTATAAAAAAAGCGAAATTTCCTTTGAAAACATGCCTATTTATGGGTAGATTCTTCTTTAAAATTTTTACAGGAGTTAAGATGAGCAGAATATCGCCAATTGATGCGCTTATCACAATCGATATCCCAGTGTTTTTCGCTCATGGCAAGGCAGATAACTTTATTGACTATCATCACACTGAAAACATGTTTGAAATATACAGTAGAGACAAGCAATTATTCCTTGCGAATAATGATGCGAAGCACGCTGAAGCATACTTAAAAGATAGTTTTGAGTACGAAAAAGCTATAGAAGAATTTTTATCAAAATATGTAAAATAACAGTCAAAAAATTCGAATCAAAAAAAACGAAATTATCGACTTTTGACAAATGAAAGGTATTAGAAATCAAAAAATGAAAAAGTATAGATATGCTAGTAAAATAGCGGATATTACTATTTTTGAGAGTGAAGGGTATATTCGCAAAATGGAATTTAACAATAATGAAGATTTCAAAAATGATGATACTGATTTATTGCTAAAATCAGCTAATGAAATTAAAGCGTTTTTTGATGGAAAGTTAAAAGAATTTACTTTTCCCTATCTAATTGAAGGAACAGAATTTAATAAGGCTATTTTAGTAGCGATGAAGAGTATCCCATATGGTGAAACTAGGTCATATAAAGAGCTTGCGATAATGTCAGGCTACCCTCTTGCTTATAGGGCGGTTGGTACGGTTTGTAAGAACAATAAATTGCCCATATTATTCCCTTGTCATAGGGTAGTAAAATCTAACGGTGAATACGGCGATTATAGAGGCGGAAAAGAACTAAAAGAATTTCTTATAAGGTTAGAAAATATATATTAATATATATTGACAAATAAAACCATTAGAGCTATAATGTTAACGTAAGCTAACATTGTGGCTTTATATTTTTATCACACTAGTTAGACAAGGCTAACATGCGGAGGTTGATCATGACGTTAAAAGAAATCCTGCCTGGACAATTTTGTATTGTAAAACAGGTGTACGCAAATAATTTAAGGAAAAGAATTATTGATATGGGATTGATAACTGGTACGAAAATATTTGTTAAAAAGACAGCTCCTCTTGGAGACCCAATTGAGATAACTGTTAGAGGCTATTCTTTAACTTTAAGAAAAGCTGAAGCTAGAACAATTATGGTTGACAGAATCGAGGGATAAGATGTTGAATATTGCTTTGATTGGAAATCCTAATTCTGGAAAGACAACACTTTACAATGAACTCACTGGTAGTAATCAATCTGTTGGTAATTGGCCTGGTGTTACTGTAGAGAAAAAAACTGGCAAACTAAAATCAAATAATATACAAGCAGACATAGTTGACCTTCCAGGAATTTATTCCTTGTCAACTATTTCTTTGGAAGAAGAAGTCGCTGCGAAGTATGTTATTGAAAAAAATATGGACTTAATAATTAATATTGTGGATGCCTCCAATCTCGAGAGGAATCTTTTTTTAACTTTCCAACTTCTTGATTCTGATATACCAATGATAATTGCTTTAAATGCTATGGATATTGTTGAGAGAAAAAAAGAGAAAATTCATTATGATGAATTATCAAAATTGATTGGGGTTCCAATTATTCCAATCTCAGCTAGTAAAAAATTAGGGATAGATATGCTTATTAAAGAAATTGAAAAAGTTGATTTAAAAAAGAAACATATCCCAATTAAATATGCAGACAAAATCGAAGAAACTATTAACAGGTTTGATAAATATATTA
>CAZZPD010000127.1:0-3349 GCA_964655885.1 uncultured Candidatus Izemoplasmatales bacterium
AGCAACCCTCCTGATGGTCCTCCAATATTTGAGTTAGCTTCTGTATAACTTGGATAAGTTGTCTCTTGATTAACAAAATAATATGTTTTTAGCGTTACGCCAAATAAGCCTGCTTCTTCATCTTTACTTAAAAATACTGAATATTCATTTAAATCTTCATCTAGAAAGAACCATTCATATTCCTCTTCATTTACTGTATAGGTTCCAATTTCAGAAATATCCGTAATAATATAACCATCATCACCAATAACTTTTACAAATTCATCTCCAAAAGCTATATCATCATAGTGATCTAAATAAGTTGCTTTCCCATATACTAAAACTCTAATATATGAGTCTATAACAATCTCAGGGTTGGTTTCAGCTGCTTTTTCGTAAGCCACAATAATCGCTGCATTTACGCTTGTTTCTTTATCTAGATAACCAATTTGATTTGATTCTGTGTTTGTATATGAAGTAGTTAAAATTCCTATATTTGTATATGGAGAAAAGTTTCCAATGATAAATTGGAAAATAGTTGGTCTTTGAATATACATAATATATGTAGTTGAAATTGTACCTTCAATTTCTTTATCTTCGTTATAATCAATTTCAATTAGGTCTTCTACTTCAGTTAACCCTCCAGGGTTAGTCAAGTAGAATTCAATTGGGATCACAAAGACTAGCATGATTAAAATATAAGGAATAATCAATACTTTAATAAAAGGTAATAAAAACTTAGTTAATTCTTTCATGTCCAATAACCTTTACATTATATTCTTTTAAGTGTCTAAGTTTAACACCAGCACTATCAAAAAGTTTTCTTGAAGCTTTACAGATATCTGTACCATTATATTTATCATCTAAATAGATTACTTCTTTAATTCCTGATTGAATGATTAATTTTGCACATTCATTACAAGGAAATAATGTTACATAAATCTTTGCATCTTCTAAAGATACACTAGCATTTAGAATTGCATTAGCTTCAGCGTGTACAACATAAGCATACTTGGTATTAAGAAAATCTCCTTCTCTTTCCCATGGAAATTCATCATCGTTACATCCATTTGGAAATCCATTATATCCAATTCCTACAATATGATTTTTATGATCGACAATACAAGCACCTACTTGGCTAGTATCATCTTTTGATCTAAGTGCTGATAGATTAGCTACTCCCATGAAATATTCATCCCAGCTAATATAATTATCTCTTTTCATGGTTATTCTCCTATATAGTATGCTTTAGCAACTTTAGCTGCTAAAAGACAGTTGTTAAATACAAGTTCCATATTTACTTCTAAAGATTTATTATCAGTTATTTCGCAAATCTTTTGTAATAAGTATGGTGTTGTTTTTTTACCTTTGATACCTAATTGATTCATTTCTTGTATTGCTTCATTTATCGCTGATTCAATTTCTTCTTTAGGGTAAGAATACTTTTCTGGGATAGGGTTAGCAATAAACACTCCACCATCTAATCCTAAATCCCACTTCGTTTTACATATGGAAGCTATCTCTTGAGGAGATTTAGCATTATATTCTAATTTAATACCTGATTCTCTAGAGTAGAAAGCTGGTAATTCATCCGTATTATACCCTAAAACTAATACACCTTTTGTTTCTAGGTATTCCATGGTTTTTTCTAAATCTAAAATAGCTTTAGCTCCAGCTGAAACAACCGCTACTTTTGATTTTGAGAATTCTTCTAAGTCACAAGAAATATCAAAGGTTTCGCTTGCACCTTTATGAACACCACCGATACCACCTGTCGCAAAAAATTTAATTCCAACCATTTGGCAAATTGCCATGGTTGCACTAACGGTTAAAGCTCCACACATTTTTCTGTTTATAGCGATAGGTATATCTTTTCTACTTACTTTTAGAACCTCAACTTTGTTATTAGCTATATACTCAATTTCTTCATCATTTAACCCTACGACAATATCACCATCTATAATCGCAACAGTAGCGGCTTTAACACCTTGTTCTTCGATTATACTTTGGCACTTTTTAGCGGTTTCCACGTTTTTAGGGTAGGGCATACCATGAGATATAATCGTTGATTCTAAAGCAACCACAGCTTGATTATTTTCTAAGGCTTTCTTAATGTCTTCTCTTATCCTAATCATCTATATCCTCCTTGAGTATGTTTAAGTTAATATGACAATATCCGTTAGGAACTTTGTCTAAGTATTTTTGATGATATGCTTCTGCTTCATAAAATCTTGAAGCTAATAAAACCCTTGTTTGTATTGGTTTAGCATATTTTGATTGAAGTTCTTTAATATAATTTTCTGCGATTTCTTTATCCTCAATATCAAAGTAATAGATTGCACTTCGATATTGAACTCCAATATCATTTCCTTGACGATTAATTTGAGTAGGATCAATGATACGAAATAGATGTTTTAAAATTTTAGTTAATGTTATTTCATTTTCATTATATTCAATATATACAGCTTCTGCGTGGCCACTTCCATCACAAACTGTTTCATAGGTTGGGTTATCTGTTAACCCGTCTATATATCCAACAACAGTCGTTTCTATTCCATTGACTCTTTGAAAGTATGCTTCGATACCCCAAAAGCATCCTCCAGCTAATATTATTTTTTTCATTAAATCTCTCCTATTAAATGGTTAACTATATATGAAGCTAAAACAAGACCAGCAACACTTGGCACATATGGACTAGTTCCTAAACTTGTTTTATCATATGTTTTTATCGGTGTTTCCGTTGAATAAACAACTGGGAAATTAAGAGTAACTCCTTCATCTTTAAGGCGTCTTCTCATTGTTTTTGCTAAAGGACAAACTGTTGTTTTCCTTAAAGTAGATACTGAAATTAATTCAGGATGTAGTTTATTTGCAAAGCCCATTGAGGATACAATAGGAATATCTTTTCTTATTGCCTCTTTAATTAAAAATGTCTTTGCATTAATATCGTCAATTGCATCAGCTACAAAATCAGGTTTCATATTAAGAATTTCTTCAATAATAGATTCGGTAGCTTTTACAGGATAAGTTAAGACTCTAGCTTTAGGATTGATATCATTAATTCTTTGTTCCATTACTTCTGTTTTTAGCATACCTTTTGTAGAATCACTAGCAATTAACTGACGATTGATATTGGATTCTTCTACCATATCAAAATCACAGATAATAATTCTTTCTATACCACTTCTAGCAATTGCTTCTGCCACATAACTTCCAACACCACCAAGACCAAATATAACTACAGACTTATGGCGCAATTTTTCAAATTCATCGGGACCAATTAAACTTACAAAACGTTCAAATCTCATAATAACCCTCCAAAATTTAAGGCCGCGTAAAAGCAGCCATTATTTTTTCTTTATATAATCAA
>CAZZPD010000128.1:0-3327 GCA_964655885.1 uncultured Candidatus Izemoplasmatales bacterium
CATATGAATGGTTTATGCTTATGCTAAATGAATTTCAACATGTGTATAACCTGCCAGAATAAAAATCAAAAGAAAAAAGGGTAATTTTTTTACCCTTTTATTTTACTAAATTTCATTTAGCTTTCCGTTTAAAGTATTAAGCTTTTTTATATTTAGCAATGACTTCTTCTAAGATTTTTCCACCAGCATAAATTAAGTTTCCGCAGCCTACTACTTCATCTTCATATAATTCTTTTAATGGTGTACAATCTCTAGTTTTTAATTCGTCTTTAAATCTTTGTTTAAATTCTTTTACAGCTTCAATCATTTCTGGGCTATCTGCTTTATTTGTTTTTGTAAGTATTAAGCTTAAAACACTTATTCCAGCTGTTACAACTCCACAAACTTCACCTTCAAACATTCCACCGCTGAATGCTGACATCATTTTAAAACAAGTTTCTTGTAATCCTAAATTATAGAATTCATTTGCAGCACGAAGTACTGTCTCACTACAGCTTAAATTATAGTTGGTTTTATCCCAATATTTTCTAAGTTCTTTTTGCATATTAATCACCTCTAAATAGATTATAGCACTTTATGAACATATTACAATATTTTTTTAGTTGGTTTTATAAAAAAACAATAATCGATGATGATTATTGTTTTATTTATTATAGATTATTCCTCTACATACTGTAGAGACTAAGTTTAGTTGTTTATCTAAGATTACTAAATCTGCATAGTATTTTTCTTTAATCATTCCAATTTTTTCATCCATTTTAAGTAGTTTTGCTTGATTATAGCTACTGATTTTTACTAAATCCTGCATGGAATAATTTGAGATGATTTTCATGTTTTTTAATGCTTCATTAAAATGCAAAACACTTCCTGCTAGAATTCCATTTTTAAGTGTAACAGTTTTGTCTTTTTTTACTAGTAATTGATCTTTACTTTTATAAGTTCCATTTTCTAAGTTTTTTACGCTTAAAGCATCAGTAATTAATAGAATATTATCTGGATTTTTTATCCTAGATGTAATTTTGATTATTTCAGGTTTAATATGTACACCATCTACAATTAATTCTACATTTAAATCATTATAAAAATATCCTGCAGTTACTACACCTGGGTTTCTATGATGGTGTCCAGATTGAGCATTATGAAGATGAGTTATATTGGTTAATCCAGCTTCCGTATGTGATCTAATTGTTTCCATAGATGCATCACTATGTCCTGCACTAGGAATTATTCTACTTTGAACTAGATATTTAGTAAAGTTTTCATCGGTTAATTCAGGTGCGTAAGTAACTATTTTTATTTTATTTCCGCTTATTTCATTATATAGTTTCATCGTATTAATATCTGGTTTTTTAATTTCTGATTTGTTTTGTGCGCCAGATTGTTTAGGGTTAATAAAGGGGCCTTCTAAGTGTATTCCTAATATTTTAGCTCCTTTATTTGTAGAATCATAATCATAGATATTATATAAAGCATCTTTAATTTTATAATCTGAAGCTGTGGTTGTGGTAGGAAGATATCCAGTTACTCCTTCATATACTAAGTTAAGACTTATTTGTTTTAATGATTCTGTTGTTCCATCCATTACATCATATCCATTTGTCCCATGAACATGAATATCAATAAATCCAGGTAGTATGTATGCATTAGAAACATCTAATCCTTTGCCTTGATAGTCTTTACCTATTTCAGTTATATATTGATTTTCAATTTTAATATAACCGTTTTCTATTATGTTATCATGATTTACAATAGTAGCGTTCTTTATAATCATAAAAATCACACCTTTTTATTAAATCTAGACTCTCTTATATTTTAAATTAGTTTGCATGGTTTTGCAAATGAGCAAAATAAAACACCTCATACAGATGTATAGGTGTTATTTTTATGCACTTTTTTTAGAATCTAAACCATAAAACATTTTATTAAAACGTCTTCTTTCATTCTCATCTAGAATCTTTTTTCTTAATCTAATATTATCCGGTGTAATTTCTACTAGTTCATCACTTGCGATAAATTCTAGCGCTTCCTCAAGCGTGAAAGTTAACGGCTCTAATAATTTAATAGCATCATCAGATCCACTTGCTCTAGTATTTGTTAGTTTTTTATTTTTACATGGATTAACTACTAAATCATTTTCTCTAGCGTGTAAGCCAACAATCATTCCTGGGTAAACTTCTACAGCTGGTCCAACGATCATCTTAGCCCTTTGTGATAAGTTGAACAATGAATAAGCCATTGTCTTTCCTCTTTCCTTCGCTATGAATACTCCATTTCTTAGCGTAGAAATATCTCCGACATATGGAAAATACTTATAGAATGATTTTTCCATGGTTCCTTCTCCTCTTGTCGTATTAATAAATTCACTTCTATAGCCAATGATTCCTCTTGTTGGTACTATATATTCTAATCTAGTAAATCCATTAATAGCGTCCATCGAATGCATGGTACCTTTTTTTTGGTTAAGTGCGCTAATTACTTGCCCAATATATTCATCAGGAGCGGTTATGATTACTTTTTCAAATGGTTCGCTTTTAACTCCATCAATGGTTTTAATTAAGACTTCAGGTTTACTAACGCATAGTTCAAATCCTTCACGTCTCATATTTTCTAATAGAATTGATAGATGTAATTCACCTCGGCCACTTACTTTATAACCTTCAATTCCTTCCAAATCTTCTACTTCTAAACCGATGTTTGTTTCTAATTCTTTATGTAATCTATCTCTGATTTGTCTTGTGGTTACAAGATTTCCTGATTGACCTACAAATGGTCCATTATTCACTAAAAAATTCATGACTAATGTTGGCTTTTCTATCTCAATCATTTCCATCGGTTCAACATGGAGAATATCACAAATGGTTTCACCAATTGATATATCAGAAATGCCACTAAATGTAACGATATCTCCTGCATATGCAATATCTGTTTCTACTTTACTTAATCCTTCATTGATATATATTTTACCAATCTTAACTTCTTCTAGAGATCCATCTCTTTTAGAAAGTAAATAAGTTGTTTTTGTTTTAACAATTCCTCTTGTAATTCTACCAATCCCTAGTCTTCCTAGATAGTCATCATACCCTAAGGATGAGATTTGCATCTTTAAAGGTTCACTTGAATTATCAGGATAACTTTGAACATGTTCTAATAATAAATCAAATAATGGTTCTAAATCTTTTCCTTCATCTTCTAGATTTCTTATAGCAATTCCTTCTCTAGCAATTCCATAGATGATTGGAAAATCACATTGATCATCTGTAGCACCTAAGCTGACAAATAAGTCAAAACATTCATCGACTACTTCTTCAGCTCTCTGATCTTTTTTAT
>CAZZPD010000129.1:0-3299 GCA_964655885.1 uncultured Candidatus Izemoplasmatales bacterium
TCTTTATCGAATTTAAATTTTGACATAATTTCCTCCTAAAATGTTCTTATATATACTTTTTCACCTTTATTAGCGTTCACCTTTACTTTAACGCCTTTAAAAGCTATTAATCTAATCATCTCTCTTTTTGTCAGCGGTAGATCATCGTTGAATTTATCAATTTTGATAAATCCTAGAATGATTTTTAAAAAGAGTATCGGTATTGGCAAAAAGAATAATACCTTTAAAAATGCATTTACTCCTTTTTCATCTGGTACATTAATACTTAATTTAATAAAATGTGCTCTTTTGAAAAAAGGTACGCGTTTTATTCTACTTTTACTATAGATTTTTGTATACGCTTTTTCAGGAGTAATCTGATTGTTCTGCAGTTTTGTTAGAGTTGCTAGCATAACTATCTGGTTCCTTTCTATCATAAAATGATTATTTAATTATTTGATCATTTAAGTCTTTAAAAGGACTTTGAAATCTTTTATTTAAAAAAGAGATATGAACTTTTTTTACAGTTACTTGTATATTTAAAATTTCAAGTCCTTATATTGACTTACTAATGACACTTTTTTTGAATTCGAAAACCTTCCCAATATCCTTGTGGACAAGCAATATTTACTCCGTATATATGAATTTGTGATGGTTTTCTTAAGTTTTTAATTTCTTTCTCAAACTTCATTTTTTTCCCCTCCTATAATTTTTATTTTTAATAATATTATTTCCCTGATAAACAATATCATTAAATTTTTACTTTCTACTTATGAATTTTAAAACCTTCCCAATGTGCTTGTGGACAAGAGTTATTTAATCCATATATTTGAATTGGTTCTGGTTTTTTTAGAACTTTTATTTCTTTAGAAAATTTCATTTCGTTCCCTCCTATAGTTTAATTTTTTCTTCCCTGATTCTATTTTATATTTTTGCTTTAAATATTTTTATCTAATCACTTGTTAAAATTAATTTTCTTAACTTACACCTTAATTATATCAAACATTTTAATATTGTCAAGTGTTTTTTTAATTTTTTTAATTTTTTTATTAAAAAACGCCATTTTTTATGGCGTTTTACTATATTTTATTGATTTTTATATTGATTTTATTGATTTTTCTGTTATTTATCTTAATTTAAATATCCTTTTAATTCAAAAATCACATCTCTTATTTCAGCAGCTTTTTCAAAATCTAACTCTTTTGCATATATATACATTTGTTTTTCTAGCATTTCAATATTCTTAGTAATTTCCTTTTTAGATAATTTTTTAAAGTCATTGACTTCTTTATCCGCATCTGATTTAACTGATATCTTTTCATGGATATCTTTAAGAATTGTTTTTGGAGTAATATTGTTATCTATATTATATTGCTCCTGAATTTTTCTTCTTCTATATGTTTCATCGATTGCCTTCTGCATAGAGTCGGTTATTTTTGATGCATACATAATTACTTTACCATTAATATTTCTGGCTGCACGTCCGATTGTTTGAATTAATGATTTTTCACTTCTTAAAAATCCTTCTTTATCAGCATCTAAAATTGCTATTAATGATACTTCAGGTAGATCCAATCCTTCTCTTAATAAATTAATTCCTATTAAGATATCATATTCTCCTAATCGGAGTTTTCTAATAATTTCCATTCTTTCTAAAGATTTGACTTTAGAATGTAGATATCCAACTTTATATCCTAAGCTTTTTAGATATTCTGTTAAGTCTTCGCTCATCTTAATTGTTAATGTAGTTATTAGTGTTCTTTCATTTCTAGTTATTGTTTTATCAATTTCTACTAATAAATCATCAATTTGATATTCTGAACTTCTTACGATTACTTCTGGATCTATAAGTCCTGTTGGTCTAATTATCTGTTCTATAACTTTATCAGTTCGATTAAGTTCATAATCTCCTGGTGTAGCAGATACATAGATAACCTGATTTATTTTAGAATTAAACTCTTTAAAGTTAAGTGGTCTATTATCTAAAGCACTTGGTAATCTAAACCCATAATCAACAAGATTTTGTTTTCTTGATTTGTCTCCTTTATACATCCCCCTTACTTGAGGTAGTGTAACATGGGATTCATCAATGATTAATAAATAGTCTTTTGGAAAAAAGTCTATTAATACTGATGGTGTTTCTCCCTCGCCTCTTAAAGATAAGTGTCTTGAATAGTTTTCCACTCCGGCACATGTTCCCATTTCTTTTAACAACTCTAAATCGTACATGGTTCTTTGTTCAATCCTTTCAGCTTCTAGTAAAAGGTTGTTATCTTTAAAATATTTAATTCTATCTATAAGTTCTGATTTAATTCTTCTTAAAGCTTCTTCCATTTTGTGTTCATCAGTAAGAAAGTGAGATGCAGGGAAAAATGAAATCACTTCATATTCCTTATATATTTCTCCTGAAACAATATTAAATTCTCTTATTCTTTTAACTTCATCAAAATCGAATTCAACTCTGATTGCTTTATTTTTTTGATAAGGAGGAAGTATTTCAACAACATCTCCCCTAACTCTAAAACTTCCTCTTACAAAATCAATATCATTTCTTACATATTGAATTTTAATAAGTTTATCTAATAAATCATCCCTTAATAAAGGTTCGCTTTTTCTTAAGGTTACCATTCCTGATTTATAAATATCAGGATCTCCTATTCCATAAATACAAGAAACAGAAGCTACAATAATTACATCGTTTCTTTCAAAAAGGCTTGATGTAGCAGCGTGTCTCATTTCGTCAATTTCATCGTTAATTTTAGAATCCTTTTCGATATAAATATCAGCTCCAGGAATATAAGCTTCTGGTTGATAGTAATCATAGTACGATATGAAATACTCCACTCTATTTTCTGGAAATAGTAGTTTTAGTTCAGAATATAATTGTCCAGCTAAAGTTTTATTGTGCGCTAAAACTAATACCGGTTTATTTACATGTTGGATCACATTAGCTACTGTATATGTCTTTCCGGTCCCAGTAGCGCCCAAAAGAACCTGTTCTTTAACTCCAGATTCTACATTTTCTATTAATTCTTTTATTGCTTTAGGTTGATCACCTTTTGGAAGATAATCAGAAACCAACTTAAATTTTTCCATTTATTTCACCATTCTTATTATACCATAACATTTAATTTAATAATGTTATATAATCTGTTACAATATAGATGAGGTAGTTTTATGAAAATTATACTAATAGGGATTAATTCAAAATATATACATCCAAACTTAGCAATCAGATATTTGAAAGTGAATTCTGATTTTTTAGTAGATATTAAGGAATTTACTATTAAAGATAATATTAATAATATATATAATAATAT
>CAZZPD010000130.1:0-3297 GCA_964655885.1 uncultured Candidatus Izemoplasmatales bacterium
CTTAAATCATCCACGAAAATCTACATGTAATTGTCCTCATGCAGACGGAAGAAGAGTTATTTGCAAACATATGGTTTCATCTTACTTTGCTATTTTCCCAGAAGAGGCAAGAGAATATATTGAAGAAATTGAGCGTTATGAGAGAGAGGAAGAAGAACGTTTCCAACAATCTCTAATTATGCGAGAAGAACGAATAAAAGACATTGAGAAATATGTAAATAAACTTACAAAAAAAGAGTTAAAGGAAAAGCTTCTGGAATATATGATCGATTCTGAATTTTTTGATGATGATTTGTATTAAAATAAGTCATACAACCCAGATGTAAACTAAGACACTCTCTCTAAGTGTCTTTTTTTATTATAATTTGATAAATTTAATTATAAAGTACAATTATATTTTCAATAGAATTTTAAAATACAAAGTATTTGATTTAACAAAAAAATTAGATATAATAATACTATAGATAGGTTTGATTATTTATTTTCAAAATAGAAAGAAGGGGAACTTATGTTTTTATTCACAACACCATTAAATATAATTTTAACAGCGTTTTTATTATTAATATATATTGCTACAGCTATCATCATCAATAAAGTAATAATGAAAAGACAAGAAGCAGGAAAAAAGGGAATTATTTGGTTCTATCTTTTGCTGTTTGTTTTATTTGCTGTGTTTGTAGGTTTAATTTTATGGTTCTTTGGGTTGGATTATACAACTCAATTTAATAATCTATGGAATAGTTTAAATACAGGTATAGGGCAAAAGATAGGTGCGATTATTGGTACAGTTATTACAGTTTTTATTACAATGTTATTAATTAAAGTATCTAATTTTCTAATAAGAAAAGCTTCTCAAAAAGAAGGGCCTAGACAAAAAAGAATTACTACTATATTAAAAGTAGTAAAGAGTATAATAAAATATTTCTTAGAGATAGTAGCGCTATTAGTCATATTATCATTGTGGGGTGTTAATGTTTTACCAGCTCTAGCAGGACTTGGAATTATGGGTATCGTTATTGGATTAGGTGCTCAAAGTATGATTAGTGATTTTATAGCAGGATTCTTTATTATATTTGAACATCATTTTGATGTAGGAGATATTGTTGAAATTAACGGTTTTAAAGGTGAAGTAATAGATATTGGCTTAAAGAGCACAAGAGTTAGAAATTGGAAAGGTGATATTAAAATCCTTTCAAATGGAAGTGTAACAAATATTATAAATTATTCTTTTACAAACTCTGTGGCGATTATAGAGTTTGGAATTGCTTATTCTGAAGATATCCAAAAAACAATTGATATACTGAAAAGAGAGCTTCCTAAATACAGAGAATTATATCCTGAAATCATTGAAGATCCTAATGTAATAGGAGTTACTTCTTTAGAAGACAGCTCTGTAAATATGAAAGTATTGGTAAAAACAGAAACCGAAAAACATTATGCAGTTGAAAGAGCTGTAAGACAAGGAATTAAGGAAATATTAGACAAAAATAATATAGAGATTCCTTTCCCTCAAGTAGTTGTACATAAATCTGAATAGAAAATAATGGACTCAATTAAATGAGTCCATTTCTTTATTTCTTTATATCTAAATTAATTCTACCATCTTTAATTTCGATAACTCTATCTGTTTTTTCTGCTATATGTCTATCATGAGTGATAATAATAAAAGTAGTTTCAAACTTCTCATTTATTTCTCTTAATAATTTATAAACATTTTCAGTTGTATCACTATCAAGATTTCCAGTAGGTTCATCAGCTAAAACAATTTTTGGATTATTGATTAAACTTCTTGCAATCGCTACTCTTTGCTGCTGACCACCACTTAAGTTTGTTGCTAGATTATTCTTATATTTCTCTAATCCAACAATTTCTAATAACTCTATAGCTCTTTTCATAACTTCAGACGTAATTTCTTTTTTAGAGATTTTATACGGCATTAAAACATTTTCTAAAGCAGTAAATTCTGGTAATAAGTAATGAAATTGAAAGATAAATCCAATTGATTGATTTCTAAAATCAGCTAACTGATCTTTTGAATATCCCTTTAATGATACATCATTAAAGAACACTTCACCACTTGTTGGTTTATCTAGTGTACCAATAATATTAAGTAGTGTAGATTTACCTGAACCACTTTGTCCAATGATTGAATTGAAAGATTTTTCTTCAAAACTTAAATCTAAATCAAATAAAACTTGAGTTGGATTCTTTGTTTTTTCACCATAAGTTTTATTAATCTTTTTTAATGTTAAAATATCAGCCATTTTTGATCACCTCAATTACACTTAGTTTAGACGATTTAATTGCTGGGCTTAGAGCAGCAATCGTAGAAGCAACAATAGCAATCGCACCTGATAGTGCAATAAAGCCACCATCTATCGTTAGAGGAATCACAGGACTTCCATCAGGTTTTATAGCGAAAGTCGCAAACATATAAGATAAACCAATTCCAAATAATATTCCTACAATAGCTCCAAAGACACCTAAGATTAAACCTTCAAACAAGAATATTTTACTCGCATCATTATCTTTAATTCCCATGGCTTTTAAAATACCTAATTGTCTAGATTTCTGTAACACTGTTATAGCTAGAACACTTGATATCCCAAGAACAACAGATATTATTACAAATATTTGAATCATAAGTGATGAAATGCTTTGTCCTTGTAATCCTGATAGCAATTCTTCATTTTCAGCTATCCAAGTTGAAACCAAGTATTCATCATCTAAAACACCTGCAATTTCAATTTCTGTTGTTTCTGCATCGAAAACTTCAAATAATTGAATTTCTATAGATGATACTGAATTAGGTTCATCAAGAATGGTTTGAACAGTATTTAAAGTGGTTAAAACCCAGGTATTATTGATTTCATTTACTTTGAAATCAAAAAAACCAACAATCGTAAAAGTTTCATTATCTAATACTGGAGAATCAAAAGTAATAGTATCATCAATATCTATTGATAATAACGATTTTAAGTTCTTACCTAAAACAATTTCATAATCACTATTTGGTAGTCTACCCTCTATCATTTTATCTTCTAAATTATAAATCTCGTCAGCTGAATCAAACTCAAATCCCCTCAAGACAATTATTTCACTTAAATCATCATTAACTAATGATCCACTAGTTGTAATTGTAGGAGTTATTGATTCAATATTTTCTGAAGAACCATTAATTATATTTATTTGATTATTATAATCAGAAATATAATCATCTTCAATAGAGATAGTAATCTGTGATCTTGAACCTATTGTAGAATCAACCAAACTATCTTGTAATCCACTGATTAAAGA
>CAZZPD010000131.1:0-3278 GCA_964655885.1 uncultured Candidatus Izemoplasmatales bacterium
TCTATTTCAGAAGCTAAATGGCTTCATTTTGATGTGATGGATGGAAAGTTTGTTGAAAATACAACCTATGATCAAACCATGTTGAAAGAAATAAAACAGTACTCTAACCAATTTTTTGATTGTCATTTAATGATTGAAAAACCAGAAGAATACTACCAGAAATATATTGAAGCTGGAGCTGATTTAATAACCTTCCATTATGAAGCTACTACTAATCCAAAAAGGCTGATTGAAGATATTAAAGACAATAATATCAAAGTTGGAATATCTGTTAAGCCGCAGACTAAAATCGAAGTGTTGGATGACTATCTAGCCGACATTGATTTAGTTCTAGTTATGAGTGTTGAACCCGGTAAAGGTGGTCAAAAATTTATACAAGAATCAATTAAAAAAATTAAATATTTAAAAGCAAAGAAAAACGAAAATAATTATAAATTTGATATTGAAGTTGATGGGGGAATCAATTTTAATACTGCTAAAGAAGTGAGAGAAGCAGGCTGTGATATTATAGTTGTCGGTTCATTTATTTTTAATAAAAAGAATCGAAATGATATCATTAAGGAGCTAGAAAATGTTTGATAAAGTTAAAATATTTGTAGGACCAAATGATTATGATTTTAGTCATCTATATTTTGAAGAAGCAAATGAATATTTAATTGGTGTAGATTCTGGACTCGAATATCTTGAGTCAATAGATAAGAAAATAGACCTAGCAGTAGGTGATTTCGATTCGATTGATCCGAATAAATACAATATAATCAAAAATAAGTGTCACCAAATTATTAAGCTTAATAAAGAAAAAGCTATGACCGACTTAGCTTTTACTTTAGATTATATTTACAACAATATGGATTATAATTCTATTGAAGTTTATGGGGGTATAAGCGGGAGAGTGGATCACTTTTTGGCTAATATTAACTTAATAAAAAAATATAATTTTTCTATGAGAGATGATAGACATTATATTTATATGCTCAGTAAAGGAAAACATATAGTAAATAACTATAGGAAATATATATCTTTCTTTGCAATTGAAGATTGTTTCAATTTGTCAATTAGAGGATTTAAGTTTTCTTTAAATAATTACTACTTAAGTATAAATGATTCATTATGTGTTTCAAATGAAGGAGAAAGCGGAGAAATTGAGTTTAGTAAAGGCAAAATTCTTGTGCTTTCTACTGATGATTAAACTACACATTATATTCATAATTATAGACTAAATTTTATGTTATAATAACTCAAGAGAGGTGATGAAATGAAAAAAATATTAGTTTTTATTAGCATTCTCATTTTGACATTTGTTTTTGTTGGATGTACAAGCGATTTTAATACAACTACTGAGTTGACATTTCTTACTAGTAGTTCAACAAGAGTATCAACTACAAATACAATAGATGAAGAGCTAATAATGTCAGATATTTATCAAATGATTTATTCTGAAATATACGATGATGTAAGAGCTGAAGTTATCGAAAATATTTCTGAAGATAGATTTGATCAATTATATTCCGAGATTGTTGATGAATTATTATTGAAGATTGCTGATGGAACAATTACAATCTCTCCTCAAAATATAGCCGACATGATATTAAATGTTGAGAATGATAAAGCTTCAGCGGTTGTTGGAGTTACAACATTCGATTCTGCAGGTGAAGGCGTTGCTATTGGTTCAGGAGTAATATATAAAAACATTGGAGATAAGTATTACATAGTCACGAATAATCACGTTGTAGAAGATGCTGTTTCATATGAAATACAGTTTGAGGACGGAACTACAATCGGGGCAGTTTTGAGAGGTGTCGATACTTTAGTTGATTTAGCCGTGTTATATTTTATTTCAGAGGATGATTATACGGTAGTAGACTTCGCAGATTCTAGTTTAGTTCAAAAGGGAGATATAGTACTCGCTGTTGGTAATCCAAGTGGATATGATTTCTTTGGATCAATTACAATGGGGATAATCTCAGGATTGAATAGGTATTTTGATATCGACGAAGATGGAGTGAGAGACATGTTTGTTAACTATATACAACATGATGCTGCAATCAACTCTGGAAACAGTGGAGGAGCTTTATTTGATATCAATGGAGATGTTATAGGTATTAATGTTTTAAAATACACAGATATTGACATTGAAGGAATGGGTTTTGCAATTCCGAGCAATTTGGTTTCTGCTATTGTTAGTGATATTGAAGAATTTGGAGTTTCAAATCAAATTCCTGTCTTGGGAATTCAATTTATGGAAATAAGAAATAACCAAAGCAATTTTGAATATCAAGGAATAGTAATACCTGATGAGATTACTGATGGGTTTTATATTCTATCAGTCTATGAGGATAAAAGTTTTTCAGGCTATGTACAGGCTGGAGATATAATTGTCGAGATTGGTGATATAACATTAACAACATCCATTCAATTTAAAGAATCTTTCTCGCAATATGTTGTGGGAGATACAGTATCGATTAAATTATATCGAAATGGTGGTTATATTACGATAGATAATATAACGCTAACAAGGTAGGTGATAATGATGAAAAAATTATTAATATTTGGTAGTTTAGTAATTGCTATTTTTTCTGGGTTGCTATTAAATAATGTTCTAGGAACTACCTCAACTACAACTGTTACTACAGATAATGAATTGACTACTTTGTATGATGGACAATACTATTATTACAGCGATTATCAGGATTTAATCAGTCAGATATATGCAGATGTACATGATAATTTATATAGTCAAATATATGCAGATGTAGTGGAAGAACTTACTGATGATTTATATGAAGAAATATATAGTTTAGTAGAAGATCAACTTCTTGATTTACTAACTGAAGATGAATTTGAATTATATATTGATACTCTACAAGAAGATATTCACGATGTGGTTAATTTGGCTGATACAAGTGTATTTGGAGTCACTAGTTATCACGATGGTGGGGAAATATCCATTGGATCAGGTGTTGTTTATAAATATGACGATTTAAATAACTTATTTTATATTATTACTAATCATCATGTGATTGAAGATGGAGCGGATTTCGAAATTTATTTACCTGATGAAACTACCGTAGATGCAACTCTTATTGGATATGATACAGAAGTAGATATAGCTGTTTTAACATTTAGTAGTGTAGGATTATCAAATGTAGTAGTTAGTTTACTTGGAAACACTACTGAAACACAAGTAAGCGAATTTGTTTTAGCTGTAGGAAGTCCAATGGGTTATAACTTCTTTAATTCTATGAACTTAGGAATAGTTTCTGGTTTAAATAGAAAAG
>CAZZPD010000132.1:0-3235 GCA_964655885.1 uncultured Candidatus Izemoplasmatales bacterium
ACTCTTGCAGTATCTTTGATGCTTTCTTTTTTACCCATTTGTGATCCTGTAGGACCTAAATATGTTACATTCATACCTAAATCGTTAGCACCAACTTGAAATGCACATCTAGTTCTTGTTGAATCTTTTTCAAAAAGAAGTACAACATTCTTTCCTTTTAAAGGTCTGCATTCCACATTTGCTTTTTTCTTTGCTTTTAGCTTAGCAGCTACGTTTAGTAAATCTTGAATTTCTTCCTTAGTATAATCTAATAAAGTTAAGAAATTTCTACCATAAAAATCGTTTTTCACAATATTCCTCCTAATATATTTTTATAAAATTACATTTTATAACTTAAAATAAAAAAATGTGATTTTGTCACCATAAAAATTATAACACTAAAGCGCTTACAAATAAACACCAAATTTATGAAAAACCTGTGTTTTCTACAAAAAAAATTTATAAAGTTGTGAAATCGCTTTAATATATTGTATAATCTTAAATATGAGGTGATAATTTATGGCATTAGATACAATTAAACAAACATGGGATAATCAGTTTAGAGGAGAAATGATTACTCCTGATGGAAAAACAGCAATTGGTGATGTTGAGAATGGTCTACAACCATATCATATGCTTTTTGGAGCTTTGGGATCTTGTTTTTATGCAACATTTTTATCGATTGCTACAAAAAAAAGATTAACGTTTGATAAAGCTACTGTAGAAGTATCAGGGAACAAAGGAACCGGGAAAGAAATTAATTTATTAGAAAAAGTAACTATTAATTTAGTTATAACAAATCCTTCAAATGAAAAAGGACTTATTAAGAGTGCTGAACTAGGATCGAAGTTTTGTTCGATTCATGAAACAATTAGTAAAGTTGCAAAAATTGATCTTTTAGTTACTTTTAATTAATACAAAAAACAGGACGGGGAAAATGGAAAATAAAATCAAGGAAAAAATTCAATCTATAAACATGTTATATAAAGAAAAAAATATTGAATTATTAAACAAAGAGTATTCAAAATTATTTTTTGATGACTCTTTTATTTTAGGAACAAGTCAAGGCGAATTTTGTTCAAATAAAGAAGAAATAATTAAATTATTTGATAATGATTTTAAGTA
This sequence comes from uncultured Candidatus Izemoplasmatales bacterium, assembly GCA_964655885.1. GTDB lineage: Bacteria > Bacillota_I > Bacilli_A > Izemoplasmatales > Hujiaoplasmataceae > 4572-104. The sequence goes on from CAZZPD010000132.1 coordinate 1,105, forward strand.
TTGGGGAAACTTTGAAATTGATACAGATTCTTTAGAGTATTCATCAAAAAACGGATTTATATTCGCTAAAAATAAGGCATATCTCGAAATTGAATTTAATATAAAAGATACAACTTACACTAACTTTGTTGAAGAAGTAAGATACATAAATTCGAAGTATACAGATAAGAGAAAATCAGCATCAGAAATTAATTGGATTTTGTCTCATATATTAAATGACAGGGATGGAAACAATAGGAAATATAAATGGACATTTAATTTTTATTCAATTTTGGCTTTTCATACAAATGAAAATTTGATGTTTAAGGCAATTCAGTACGCATATCCCTTTAGGGATAATGTATATGATCATGTTTTAGAAACTGATGATTATGTTGATAAACTATATGAGAGGGATATGCAAAAATTAAGTGAAATTAACTTTAAAAATGAGTTATTAAGTATCTTAAAAAAAGATTTAAATGAAACTAAAGGATATGTTATAGAAAAGGATAGTCAGTTTGCTTTTTGTGCTATTGGGTCCTTCAATGAGAAGTTTGATTTTAATAACTTTTATAGTAATCTATTAGAAGAATTCAATAAAAATCAAACCATTAGAGATAAACAAAAATTATTTAGATTAAATCGTGATTTATCTTATGCAGTTTACTCTGATTCTCTAAAATCAAGAAAAATTCCTTTTAGGATTTTTGGAATCGGTAAACTTTATAACAATAAATACAGCATTACAGATTATACAGTTACATTTCCTTACTTGCTAATTTTAGAGGGTAAAGGCAATGAGGAAATTCAAATTTAAAAAAGGGTGAAGGTAGATGAGAAAACTATTTAAAAACAAGAATTATTTCTTATTATTTCAGGGAACTTTGGTATCGGCTATAGGAACTAGTTTATATAGTTTTGCGGCAGGATTATATGTGCAAGACTTATTTGGTGAAGATAGAGGAGCTATATACTTAAGTTTATTCATGGCTGTAAGTATAATTGTACAAATTATATTTAGTCCAATTGCGGGTACTATAGCTGACAAATTAAATAAAGTTAGAATTTTATATATAACTGATTTTATTAGAGGTATTTTATTTTTTGCGACATTATATATCTTAACACTTGGGTATCCTAAAGAAATTATCATTTGGATTTTACTAGGTATTACAGCTTTAGCTAGTTTAAACCAAGCATTTTTCAGCCCAGCAGCTACAGCTTGTATTCCGGAAATTGTTGGAGAAGAATTGATCCATCAAGCAAATAGTGCTAATACATTAATACAAAGTGTTCAGACAATATTTGGAGTTTTAGCTGGGATGTTTCTATATGAAATATTAGGATTTGAAACTGCAGTATTAATTAATGCAATTAGTTTTATATTTAGTGCATTAAGTGAAATGTTTATTAGAACGAAATTAAAAGAAAAAATAGAAACACTTGATAAACCAAGTTTCATAAAAGATATTAAATTTGGTTTTAAATATCTTGTCAGTAAGAATGGGTTGCTTACAATGATGATTTTTAGTTTGTTACTAAACTTTAGTTTATCACCGGTATTTAGTGTTGGAATTCCATATTTAATGAGGACCGAATTAGAAGCGACTACTTATGAATTTGGAATAATTGAAATCATCTTTAGTGTTACGACTTTTGTATCCGGAATGCTAATAGGAGGTATGAAACTAAAAAGTTTAACTCATACTGTAAAAAAAGGGATATCTTTACTAACTGGTGCATTTATTTTTACAACGCTAATTATATTTTTAGTAACATATAACATTATTGGTTATTGGTTATTCTATGGTTTATTTGCGTTAGCGAATATAGTCTTAGGATTTACAATGATATATACAAACGTTCCAATCAATACAGGATTAATGAAAGCAATAGAACCAAATGTAAGAGGAAGAGTTTTTGCTACTATTGGTGCTTTAGCTACTGGAGCAATTCCTATATCATTAATCTTAGCTGGTGTAATAATTGATTATACTAATGTAGCAATCATGTCCATTATTTTTACTGCAATAGTAACAATTACAACAATACTTATGGTTTCAAACAAGAAAGTAACTAGATTATTTGAAGATATAGATGAGAACTCAAAGAGAGTAGATGCTCTTAATCAAGAAGTAGAAACTGCATA
>CAZZPD010000133.1:0-3225 GCA_964655885.1 uncultured Candidatus Izemoplasmatales bacterium
TATATTTTCATGATAAAATACAAAAGATTTTATATTTATTCTAGGAGGAAAAACGAATGAATTTTGAGGAATTTCAAGGACTTATCGCTGAAGGTTTAGGCGTAGATAAAGAAAAAGTTACAATGGAAGCTGATTTAGCTAGTGATTTAGGTGCTGATTCACTAGATGCTGTTGAATTAATTATGGAACTAGAGGATGAATTTGATGTGTCTATTGATGATGAAAGTGCTCAAGGATTTAAAACTGTAAAAGATATTTACGATTATTTAGAAGCAAAATTAAAATAAGATATATAAAAATAAAGGTTGGATTTTTTATCCAACCTTTTCTTTTTCTAACATTAAATTTAAAATAACATGATCGGTTTCTTTCATTCCAATTCTAGCCATTTGACCTACTGCATGAATTGTCTCATCAGCTGTTTTTCTTAATATTCCTGATTTTGGATTATAGCTGTGATTTTCCATTGCTAAGAAGTGACCTAAGAATCCAGCTTCAAGACCAGTAACTATCTTAGACGCACATGATGGTTTAGCGCCATCACAAACAACTCCACTTACATTGGCTAATGAGTTTATAATTGTCATCTCAATTTGTTCAGTAGTTCCACCCTCAATATATGTCAATGTAGCTCCACTGCTAATAGCTGCACTTATAGCTCCACAAAAAGCAGATAGTCTACCAATAAAACTTTTCTGGTAAAGTGTTAATAAATTCGATAATACTAGCGCTCTATACATGTTTTCTTCAGTTATGCACTTATGTTCTGCATATAATATAACTGGAATAGAAGTAGCTAAACCTTGATTTCCGCTTCCGCTATTAGTAATTACTGCCATAGCACAACCACTCATTCTGGCTTCACTTGCAGCTGCGGTATAAGCTTTTATTTTTCCATAGATAGAATGTATATGTTTTAAAATAGTTTGACCAATAGAAACTCCGAAGTTTTTCTTTAAACCTTCTTTAGCTATTTGCAAATTATAGTAAACTTGAGGTTCAAGTAAAGTTTTTAGCTTTTGAAATTCAACAGTATTAGAAAAATCTACAATTCTTTCAATTGTTAAAATTGATCTATCCGTTTCAACACCACAAAATTCTTCTAAGCCACTTTCTTTTTCAAAGATAGTTTTACCGTTGCATTTTATAGATACAATATTAGTGTGTAAATCTTTTATTTCAATTTCACATGTTTTTTTGTCTTTCTCAGTTGATAATATATAATGTAAGTTTATAGGTGTTTCCAAAAGTTCAACAGTAATCATATCTCTATCTAGTAACTCATGCATTTTTATGATGTCTTTTTCAGTTAAATTCGAAATCACTTCTAATCCTTTGCTAGAATCTCCACCTACAATTCCAGCCAATAAACTTGCTTCAATGCCTACTAAATTACCTGTATTAGGTACAGTAACGCATCTGATATTTTTAATTAAGTTACCACTACACTTGATATTAACTTTATCAGGGATTCCTCCTAATAATTCTCTAGATTTAGCACCTGCAAAAGCAAGTGAAATAGGTTCCGTGCACCCCTGTGCAGGAACCAACTCTTCTTTAAGGATTTGAAAGAACTCATCTTCATACTTAAATTTTCCCATTGTCTCACCATTAACTATTAAATTTAAAAACTTAATAATATATTAACATAACAAATATAACTAGTCAACGTATTGAGAATCAAAGATTTTCTTATTTTTATTTATCTAAAATTATGGTATACTTTAATGTAGGTAAATAGAAAAATATAAGGAGATAATTTATGAATAATAAGGATAAAATTGCTAACTTAATATTTCCAAATATCAAACATACAATTAACGATTTAGAGAAAAAATACCCTAAAAGAGATTTAGATGAAGGTGCAATTGTAACAAGATTCGCTCCAAGTCCTACAGGGTTTATACATACAGGTAGTTTATTCGCTTCTTTAGTGAGTAAAAGATTTGCTGAGCAAACAAACGGAGTATTTTTCTTAAGATTAGAAGATACTGACCAAAAAAGAGAGATAGAAGGTTCGGCTGAAATGGTTGTAAAACAACTTGAGGCTTTTAGTGTTGTTCCTGATGAATCTTTTATTATTGGTGGAAAATATGGTCCATATATTCAATCAGAAAGAAAAGAGATATATCATATAGTAATTAAAGAAATGTTAAAAAGAGATTTAGCATATCCTTGTTTTTGCACTCATGAAGAATTAAATGAAATAAGAAAGTATCAAGAAGAAAATAAATTATTGCCTGGATATTATAAAGAATTTGCTAAATGTAGAAAATTAACAGATGAAGAAGTGATTAGAAAAATTGAGGATAAAGAATCATATGTAATTAGATTTAAATCAAATGGAGACCCTGAAAAAAGAGTTGATTTATATGATGCAATAAGAGGACATATACAATTTCCTGAGAATATACAAGATATAGTCATCATGAAAAGTGATAAGCTTCCAACATATCATTTTGCTCATGTAGTGGATGATCATTTTATGAGAACAACACATATAACTAGAGGGGAAGAATGGATGAGTTCCGTACCAATTCATCTAGAATTATTTGATGCTTTAGGGTTTGAAAAGCCAATATATTGCCATCTACCCGTGATTATGAAATTAGATGATGGAAAACGTAGAAAATTATCAAAAAGAAAAGATGCTGAAGCATCTGTTGAATACTTCTTAGAACGAGGATATCCAATTGAAGGATTCTTAGAATATCTAATGACATTAGCTAATAGTAATTTCGAAGAATGGCGTATTCAAAACCCAGATGAAGACATCTTTAATTTTGAATTATCATTCGACAAAATGAGTCTTGATGGAGCTCTTTTTGATGTAGAAAAAATCAAGTCAATTTCTAAGGTTAGATTAGCACATATGTCCGCCAAAGAATTCACTCAAAATGCTCTAAATTATGCAGAAAAATACGATAAAAAATTAGAAGAAATTATTAACTCAGATTACAACTATTTTATGTCAATTATTAATATAGAAAGAGACCAGCCTAAACCTAGAAAAGACTATGATAAATATTCTGATGTTTTACCTATTATAGGATTTATGTATGATGATCTATATAGTGAGATTATTAAAGAAGGTGTAACTTTCGATGAAAGATTTGACAATGAATTATTGATTAATATTCTAGAAGAATACAAAGGTAATAATGGATTATCATTAAATCAAGAGGAATGGTTTTCTAATTTAAAGGAAATGGCTATAAATAGGGG
>CAZZPD010000134.1:0-3149 GCA_964655885.1 uncultured Candidatus Izemoplasmatales bacterium
AAGTTACACCAGAAGAAATTGAGTTAGAAGTAGAAAATTTATTATAAAAAAAGAGGCTGTAAAGAAACAGTCTAAGTAAGAAAAATTTATAAAACAAAAACCAGACTCCCAAAAGAGACTGGTTTTTTGGTATAATTAGGGTATGTTAGAACCACTAAAATACACAGAAAATTATACAACAAATCAATTGGTTTTACCACTGGATTTAGAAATTATTATCGAAAAAGATTCAGAGGTATATACCTATCTTGAACTCACGAAAGGAATAAATCTAAAAAAATACTTCGGTAGAGCAAGCAACACAGGTAGAAAACCGAAAAACAGAGTCAAGATAATAAATGCCATACTATTTGGCTATATGATTGGTTATAGAAGCACACGAAAGCTTGAAGAAGTATGTAAAAACGATATAAGATTTATGTATTTGATAGAAGGGATGAATCCACCAACACATTCAACAATCAATAACACAATGAACGAAATCAAGGATAAACTTGATTCGTTATTATTTGAGATAAATCAAGAAATAATGAATCGAGAGGATATAGAACTTGATAAATTGTATATCGATGGAACGAAGATAGAAGCCGACGCAAACAAGTATACATTTAAATGGAAGAAATCAATTTTAAAGTATCGGGATAAACTATACAAAAAAATAAGTAAAGCATTACCTGAATTAAATGAACTATTCAAAGAATATGGATATAAAGAAATAATAGAGAAAGAAAAATATAAAGCAAAAGAAATTGAAAAAGTAACGAATCGATTATTAAGCATAATCGATTATTTAGGTATAGAATGCGTATATGGAAAAGGACAACAAAAGACACCAATTCAGCGAATATATGACCAATTTAAAGGTTATCTAGAAAAGCTTATGGAATATAAAGAAGATTTAAAAATTATAGGTCCCAATAGAAACAGTTATGCAAAAACAGATTATGACGCAACGTTTATGCATATGAAAGAAGACCATATGAGAAACGCACAACTTAAACCAGGGTACAATGTTCAAATAGGTGTAAGTAATGAATATATCATGGTAATAGAAGCCTATCAAAATGGAGCTGATCAGAAGACATTTCAACCAACATTAGAGAAGTATAATCTAATGTATGATAGATATCCAACATATCCAGTAGCAGACGCTGGATATGGAAGTTATGACAACTATAAATATTGTGAAAGTAAAGGGATGGAAAAATATCAAAAATATGGAATGTGGGCAAAAGAGAGAGACCCGAAGTTCAAGAAAAAAATCTATAATCATAATAATTTCAGAATTGATAAATATGGAAATTATAGATGTCCAAACAATAAGAAATTTGAAGAGATAAGAAGATATCAAAGTAAAAAAATAGAATCAGAGCATGAAATGATTGAATATGAATGTTTCTACTGTTCAAAATGTAGGCAAAAAAAGAAATGCACAAATGCAAAAGGTAATAGAAAACTATCAATAATCAAAGGTTATACAGAAATTAAGAACGAAGTAAAACAGAATCTTGATTCAGACTTAGGAATTGAACTTAGAGTACAACGTTCAATTCAAGTAGAGGGAGCATTTGGAATCATTAAAGAAGATATGAAATTTCGTCGTTTTACAAGAACTGGTTTTTCTGGGATTAAATTAGAACTCAATCTAATAGCAATCGGTTATAATTTAAAGAAATTTCACAATAAACAATATCGATCCATTAACTAACAATTAAATAAGATACATTGAAATCAACTTCTTTTCAGAAGTGTATTTCTATATACTCAAAAAGGCACATAACGTGTGCCTTTTCATCGTTTTATAAAGAAAGAACCTGTAAGTTCTTAAAAATCTTCTCAGATTTCTATTTCTTTACAGGCTCTTTTTTTATCACAAAAAAATCATTGTATTTTGATTGACTTTCAGATATATCTCTGTTAAAGTATTATGTGTGTCATAGTAATAAATGACAGGAGGAATACACATGGAAAAAATTGGAATGCTGATAGATAGCACTACTTTAACAAGAAATGATTTATTAGATTATGAATTTATAAAAGTTGCACAATTACAAGTACAAATGGATGATAAAACTTATAAAGAAAATGAGTTATCTCAAAAGCAAATGGAAGCTTATATTGAAGAAGGAAAAAAATTACTAACTTCACAACCGGCACCTACTGATTTTTTGGAACTTTATAAAACATATTATGATGAAGGTTATACTCATGTAATAACAATTGTTTTATCTCATAGATTGAGTGGAACATATCAATCTGCGATGGTTGCTAAATCAATGATTGATTTTGATTTACAAGTAGATGTTCATTCATCTATAGTTGCTTCTTATGGTCTTGCTTTAGGTGTTTCCAAATTAGCTGAATTAATAAAAAAAGGTAAATCATACGAGGAAATTACTAATAAATATAACAAATTATTTGAAGAACCATTGGTATCATTTACTTTGGGAGATTTAAAAAATCTATTCAGAGGCGGAAGATTGAATAGAGTTCAAGCTTTTGTTGGTAAGATTTTAAGAATCAAACCTGTCATTGAAATGATAAATGGTAAATTAGAATTAGTTAAAAAAGAAAGAACAAATGCAGGGTGTAATAAACACTTTATGGAAAAGATTGACTACTACTGTAGCAAATATAAAAAAGTATACTTAGATGTGATTTCAATTAATATGAATGAGTTGTCAAATCAACTGATTGAAAAAATAAAGGAAAAATATAAAGAAATTGAAATACATATTACAGATTATCTAAGTCCAGTATTCTATTCTCACCTTGGAAATAAAGGTTTTGGAATAGCTGTAATGGCAGAGTAAAATAGCAGAGATTTTCGTTAAAGTATAACGGAGATCTTTTTTTATAAAAAAAGACAATATTATTCTTGACAATTTTACTTGTATTTAGTAAACTAATAGGTGCGAAATTGATATGGCGATTGTGGCGAAGGGGTTAACGCATCGGATTGTGGCTCCGACATTCGTGGGTTCGAGTCCCATCAGTCGCCCCATTCATAAAAAAATTGGGCTATGGCCAAGTGGTTAAGGCATCGGACTTTGACTCCGAGATCCCAAGTTCAAATCTTGGTAGCCCAGCCATTTTTTTTATGACCCGCTAGCTCAGTTGGTAGAGCATTTGACTTTTAATCAAAGGGT
>CAZZPD010000135.1:0-3136 GCA_964655885.1 uncultured Candidatus Izemoplasmatales bacterium
TGGAGAATGTGATTATGAGTGAAAGACAAAAATTAATTAGAAACTTTTCAATTATTGCCCATATTGACCATGGGAAATCAACTTTAGCTGACAGAATATTGGAGTTAACTCATTCTGTTTCTAAACGTGATATGAAAGAACAAATTCTTGATTCTATGGACTTAGAAAGAGAACGCGGAATTACAATTAAATTGAATTCTGTTGAACTTAAATATCTGGCAAATGATGGACAAGAATATATATTTCATTTAATTGACACACCTGGACACGTCGATTTCACCTATGAAGTGTCAAGATCTTTAGCAGCCTGCGAGGGCGCTATCTTGGTCGTAGATGCTACTCAAGGAATAGAAGCACAGACGCTTGCTAATGTATACTTAGCCTTAGATAATAACTTGGAGATTATTCCGGTTATAAATAAAATTGATTTAGCTAGTGCAGATGTAGAGATGTGTTTAAAAGACTTAGAAAACACTATAGGAATTGATCGTAATGATTGTTTGTTGGCTTCAGCTAAAACCGGAGAAGGTGTACCAGAAATTCTTGAAGCAATAGTCAAGAGAATTCCTAGCCCAAAAGGGGACTCTGATTTACCACTTCAAGCTTTAATTTTTGATTCATTCTATGATATTTATCGTGGAGTAATTCCGTTAATAAGAATTGTAAACGGTGAATTAAATAAAGGTGATAAAATTAAAATGATGGCAGCTAAAACAGTATATGAAGTTAATGATTTAGGTATTTATCGACCTACTGAGTTTTCAAGAGATCAACTCACCACTGGAGATGTTGGATGGGTATCTGCTACTATTAAAAACATAGAAAATGTTCGAGTTGGAGATACAATCACAAAAGCAGATAACCCCGCAAAAACACCTCTACCAGGGTATCGCCATCTAACACCTATGGTATACTCAGGTATTTATCCAGTTGATGCAGATGACTATACAGATTTAAAAGACTCATTAGAAAAGATGAAGCTAAGTGATGCGGCTCTTGTTTATGAACCCGAAACATCAATAGCACTTGGATTCGGTTTTAGAATAGGTTTCTTGGGAATGTTGCATATGGAAATCTTCCAAGAACGCCTTGAAAGAGAGTTTGATCAAAATATAATAACAACAGCTCCTTCGGTAAACTATTTAGTCCATTTGGAATCAGGAGAGGTTATAGAAATCGATAATCCAGCCAACATGCCGAAAAATCAAATGATAAAATTCATTGAAGAGCCATACGTGTTAGCTACAATTATTACACCTAGTGATTATGTAGGAAACATAATGGAACTGTGCCAATACAAAAGAGGAATATTTAAAGACATGCAATATATATCAGATGTAAGAGTGGAAATAATGTATGAACTCCCACTATCTGAAATTATATTTGACTTCTTTAATCGTTTAAAATCAGGCTCAAAAGGCTACGCTTCATTTGACTATCAAGTAATCGGGCATCGTGAATCTGATTTAGTAAAAATTGATATTTTACTTAATAGTGAACCAGTAGATGCTTTAGCATTTTTAGTTCATCAAGATTTTTCTCGTCGAAGAGGTCTAAAAATTTGTCAAAAGTTAAAAGAACTCATTCCTCGACAATTATTTGAAATACCAGTTCAAGCTGCAATTGGCTCAAAAGTAATTGCTAGAACGAATATTAAAGCGCTTCGTAAAGATGTGCTTGCCAAATGCTATGGTGGTGATATTTCAAGGAAGAAGAAATTGCTTGAAAAGCAAAAGAAAGGTAAAAAAAGAATGAAATCTGTTGGGTCTGTAGAAATACCCCAAGCAGCTTTCATGTCAGTATTATCTTTAGATTCAGAAGAATAAAAGCTAAGATTTTTATCTTAGCTTTTTTTATTTATATAAAGGTAAAACTTCTTTAATAAAAACATCTACTAATTCTGGATCAAACTGTGTACCACTACATCTTTTAAGTTCTTTAATTGCATCAGCTTTACTTAATTGGTTTTTGTAACTGCGATATGAAGTCATTGCATCATATGAGTCAGCCAATGAAATTATTCTTGCTTCAAAACTAATATCATCTTTTGATAATCCTTTTGGATATCCATTACCATTGTAAAATTCATGATGCTGATAAACATAATTGGCAATAATATCCATATCTCCGATTGAATGAATAATGCTGTAACCCTTTTTAGAATGAGTTTTAATAATTTCATACTCTTCCTGTGTAAGTTTACCAGTTTTATTTAAAATTTCATTTGAAATAGTTATTTTTCCAATATCGTGTAATAAACCAGCAGTTTTAATATCATTTGTTTTTTTATTAGATAATTTACAAGCTTTAGCTAGGTTATATGCATAATCTGAAACTCTTTGTGAATGCTCTTCACTGCCGTTATCTTTTTCATATAAAGTTTTTAATAAAGCATCGATTATTTTACTTCTGACACTTTGGGAATCAGATAATTTGAATAAATACATTTCATCTTCAGCGTTTTTAAGAATTTCATCGATATGATAATTTAATTTAGTTCTAGTTGCTATCCCATAAGCTATTGAAAGATTAATATTTCCAACTCTTTCAGAATTAATCCTTTTTAAAACATCATTCATAAAGCTATCAGCTTCATTAAAACTTGTGTTTGGCATAATAATGGCAAACTCGTCTCCACCAATTCTAGAAGCGAAATTTAAGGTGTTATCAACACTTTCAGCTAATATCACAGATAATTTTTTTAATACTTGATTACCAGCATGATGACCAAAACTATCATTGATAACTTTTAACCCATTAATATCCAAAATTATTATTGAAGTTGGTAAATATACTTTAGCATCGAAAATCTCTCTCATTTGACTGAAATATCTTCTATTATATAAGCCTGTTAAATGATCATGAGTACTCGCATAAAGTAACTTATCTTGCTCCTCCTTCAATTTTGTAATGTCTTGAAGAACGCCAGAAACAATTATTGGCATTGCATCATCGTCATATGTTAAATTGGCAATTGAATGGATATGATGAAAGCTGCCTTTATTATCAGTAATTGAGAAAGTAACATCATAAGGCTTATTTTTATTAATTAAGTCTGATAATGCTAAATCAAGAATATGCCGGTCTTCGGGAATTACAATATTTTGAATATAAGATAAATCTACTAATTGGTTAT
>CAZZPD010000136.1:0-3112 GCA_964655885.1 uncultured Candidatus Izemoplasmatales bacterium
ATGGTAGAAGAAGGATTATTAACTGAACAAGAAGCAATTCTTAAAGTTGAGCCTAAATCATTAGATGCTTTACTACATCCTACATTTGATCCAGAAGCATTAAAAGCTGCTGAAGTGATCACTCAAGGTCTTAACGCATCTCCTGGTGCTGCAACTGGTAGAGTAGCTTTCACAGCTGATAGAGCTGCAGAAATGGCTAAAGATGGTCTACCTGTTATCTTAGTTAGAGAAGAAACTACTACTGAAGATATCGAAGGTATGGCTGTAAGTGCTGGTGTATTAACTAGCCGTGGTGGAATGACTTCACATGCTGCTGTTGTTGCACGTGGTATGGGTACTTGCTGTGTTGCTGGTGCTGGTGAAGTTAAAGTTAATGAAGCTGCTAAAACTTTTAAAGTAAATGGTCATAGTTTTAAAGAAGGCGATTATATTTCTTTAGATGGATCTACTGGTAAAGTTTATGGTGGTAAAGTTAAAACTGTTGAAGCTTCTGTAAGTGGAGATTTTGCTAAATTAATGGAATGGGCTGATAAATATAGAGCACTTAAAGTAAGAACAAATGCTGACAACCCAAGAGATGCTAAAGTTGCTTATGAATTTGGGGCACAAGGTATTGGTTTATGTAGAACAGAACACATGTTCTTTGAATCAGAAAGAATCGGACCATTTAGACAAATGATCGTTAGTAAAACACCTGAAGAAAGAGAAAAAGCTTTAAATAAAATTCTTCCTATGCAAAAAGAAGACTTTGTTGGATTATACAAAGCAATGCAAGGTTACCCAGTAACTATTAGATTCTTAGATCCACCATTACATGAATTCTTACCTCATGAAGATGAAGAAATCAAAGAATTAGCTAAAGAAATGGGATTAGGCTTTGAAGAATTAAAACACACAGTTGAATCATTAAAAGAATCTAACCCTATGCTTGGACACCGTGGTGTACGTTTATCAATTACATATCCTGAAATTGCTAAAATGCAAACTACAGCTGTTATTCAAGCTGCATTAGAAGTAAATAAAGGTGGTATGAATGTTGTACCTGAAATCATGATTCCACTTGTAGGCGAAATCAAAGAGTTGAAATACATCAAAGAAATCGTTGTTGCTACAGCTGATGAATTAATCAAAGAATCTGGTCAAAAATTAGAGTACTCTGTTGGTACAATGATTGAAATACCAAGAGCTGCATTATTAGCTGACGAAATCGCTACTGAAGCTGAATTCTTTAGTTTTGGTACTAATGACTTAACACAAATGACTTTCGGTTTCTCTAGAGATGACGCTGGTACATTCTTAGCTGACTACTATGATAAGAAAATCTTTGTTGCTGACCCATTTGCTCATGTTGACCAAAAAGGTGTTGGTAAATTAATGAAGATGGCTGTAAAAAATGGTAGAGCTACTAGAGAAGATATGAAAATGGGAATCTGTGGAGAACACGGTGGAGACCCAGAATCTGTAGAATTCTGTCATGAAATTGGATTATCTTACGTTTCATGCTCACCATTTAGAGTGCCAATCGCTAGACTTGCTGCTGCACACGCAAATATTAAGAATCCAAGAAAATAATAAATATAAATGAGTCTGAAAAATCAGACTCGTTTTTTTATTATTGGGTTATAATAATAAGAGATAAAATATCAAATTTTTTATTAAAAAATATTAGGGAATGCGTTGACACTGACTTGAATCATTTGTTATAATTAGTGTATACTTAGTTTGTTGGAAATCACTCACCCGCGACTCCAAAGATTTATCGGGGATCAAGGTCACTTCTGTGTTGAATGCCTATTAGTTAACTTATTTAGCTATGAATGGGAATCCTAATGATTTGACAAGAGATACCCACTTAGAAGGTAGAGAAGTCTGCCAGAGTGATTTCCAACTGATTAAGTATCTTTTTTTGGGAGAATTTATATGTTAAGAGTAATTGGTGGAATCTATAAATCAAGAAGAATAAAAGAAGTTAAATCAAGCAAAACTAGACCAACAACTGATAAAAACAAAGAAGTATTGTTTAATACTTTAGGTCAATTCTTTGATGGCGGTAGAATGCTTGATTTATTTAGTGGTAGTGGCGCTATTGGTATTGAGGCAATATCTAGAGGAATTGATATAGTTGATTTTATTGAAAATAGTAATATTGCAATTAAAACAATCAAAGAGAATCTTGATTTATTAGGTATTAATAATGGAGTTAATATATTAAAAGATGATGTGTTTAAGTATTTAAATAATACTCAGATTAAATATGATTTAATATTTGCTGATCCTCCTTATGCTTTAAATAAATATGATAAGTTAATTAAGGTGATTCATTCTAGACAATTACTTGCAAAAGATGGTATAATTGTATTCGAAGCTGATAAATCATATCAATTTATTGATAAATATAAGCGTTTAGTTAAATATAAAGAGAAAAACTTAGGAAATACTAAGTTTGCTTTCTATGAGATGGAGGACTAATATGAAAACTGGTTACTATCCAGGTACATTTGATCCAATTACTAATGGACATTTAGATATTATTACAAGAGGAGCATCATTGTTTGATAAGTTATATGTTTCAGTATCTTGTAATCCTGAGAAGAACCCTCTTTTTACTATTGAAGAAAGAGTTGTTTTGATTAAAGAAGTATTAAAAGATATTAAAAATATAGAAGTAGTTACTAGTGATATCTTAACGGTAGAACACTGTAAAATATTAGGTGCTAGTCATATATTAAGAGGGTTAAGAGCAGTAACTGACTATGATTATGAATTTCAATTAACAAATTTCAATAGAGAGATCAGTGATGAGATTGATACTGTCTTTTTAATGACGCAAGGTAAGTATTCTTTTCTCTCTTCTTCATCAGTTAGGGAATTGGCTCAATTTGGCGGAGATGTAAGCAAATTTGTTCCACCTGTTGTTAAGAAAGCTATCGATAAAAAGTATAAAAAATAAGTTTGTAAAAAAAATTAAAAAAAATAGTATTTTTTTCTTTACAAACTGACTGTCACATATTATAATATTATGTGCGTTGACTCGGTAGCTCAGCAGGATAGAGCAACGGCCTTCTAAGCCGTCGGTCGGGGGTTCGAATCCCTTCCGAGTCGCCATTATAAA
>CAZZPD010000137.1:0-3109 GCA_964655885.1 uncultured Candidatus Izemoplasmatales bacterium
AACGTTATCGCTAATACTAAATGTTTTTTTCATTGTTTTAACCTCCATATACCACCATTATACTACTTTTTAGTATCTATGCAATAGATTATATCAAAAAAAACAGTAAGACTGTGTCTTTTTAATCTATGCCATACGGGAGCAAGGAATAGAACTGCTTAATTTTATATTTAGTTACTTCGAATAATATCGTTAACTGAAATATCTGTTTTAAATGTTTCATTCCATATTTCTATTACTGCAGTATCTAATAAGACACGAACAGAATAAGAAATGGATCCATTTTCATAAGCCATGTTATTTTGAGCGATACAAGACATTAAATTATCGCGTGTTATTGGTGCTTGTTGCCTTATAAAACTATTTATTATATCTTGTTTGGCTTGTTTGATTTTTTCCATTTTATTATTTTTAGCCACTACGTTGTATTACTTATCTAATATCGAATATTTAATAACCTATATATGATAATCGTTATATTATCTTGATTTTTAATCCGCATTTGTTATAATAGACTTGAGCTGCGGTTTATCCAAGTCGATAGTAGGTTATTCTATTTTCGATAAACGATAGACCCTTTTTTATTTGGTCGATAGTTGGTTGAATTGATTTGTGATCATAATCTTTTTTGATTGGTTGTATTAAGTTCATAGACTTAAGTAAAGTATATTTTCCTTTTACAAAATCATGTTCAAGTATTTCTTTTAATTGATAACTTGTAAGATAGTTGGACATTTCATTATAACCCTCTTTGATTGCTTTGATATTGACTCCAGAAGCCTTTGTTTCATCTTGGTAGGGGTTACCATAGCACCAGAGTCTTAAAAGTTCGCTATGCTTGATATACGGTAATCCAAAAAATAAGATATGATAATGGATCCCGTTTCTATCAAAAGTGAGTTGTAGTTCTCTGATACCTAAATATTCAAACTTTTTTTTACAATAATATTTTAATCTTTGAATGAATTTTTTTAATTCATAATCTGCCAGATCAATTGTTTCTGGTAGGTTACGAAATGTCAGTGTCATAAACTTATCTTTTTGTTTGTATTTGCCTTTATTACAATTGTATAATCTCCATAACTTTGCAATATTTCTTTGTAGAGTTTTTTTTCTGTTTTTATCTTGTTTTTCTTGATACTCTTCATTAGATAATATTTCTCCATTGCCGTTTCTTCCGTTAGGGTTTTTTATTTCGTTTTCGTTAATGGTAACGTATTGATTAAAATGTAATAGTTCTTTTACTTCTCCGCTTTCTATCGTTCGTTGTTGTAGTTGCATTGTTTCTCCTTTCTTTGTGATTTTATTTTATTCCAAAATAGGCTTTAAGACCTATATATAGATTTTTATTGCTGTTTTTTTTTCTGCTGAATAATACATATAAATAAATAAAGTATTACGGTGGCGTGCTGGCTGAAGCCAGCGACCCCCAACCGCTCCTAATTCAAAACAAGCACGTTTCACTCCTAAGCTACCGCGCTCTGCAAGGTTCGCTTGGGCATTAGTGATCTAAATTACTTTTTTTTGTTTATCTCATCAAATATATCTGTCTGTCCTGGAACTGTAAAACTGTTTATTTGAGTTGCCATTGCTTTCGCACCCTGATGCATCGCTAAGTATAACGAAATAGCAACTTCAACTACTCTACTCTGAGTGGTGTTATTTTCTTTTGAATGTATCTCTAATGATTTAACAACGTTATCGCTAATACTAAATGTTTTTTTCATTGTTTTAACCTCCATATACCACCATTATACTACTTTTTAGTATCTATGCAATAGATTATATCAAAAAAAACAGTAAGACTGTGTCTTTTTAATCTATGCCATACGGGAGCAAGGAATAGAACTGCTTAATTTTATATTTAGTTACTTCGAATAATATCGTTAACTGAAATATCTGTTTTAAATGTTTCATTCCATATTTCTATTACTGCAGTATCTAATAAGACACGAACAGAATAAGAAATGGATCCATTTTCATAAGCCATGTTATTTTGAGCGATACAAGACATTAAATTATCGCGTGTTATTGGTGCTTGTTGCCTTATAAAACTATTTATTATATCTTGTTTGGCTTGTTTGATTTTTTCCATTTTATTATTTTTAGCCACTACGTTGTATTACTTATCTAATATCGAATATTTAATAACCTATATATGATAATCGTTATATTATCTTGATTTTTAATCCGCATTTGTTATAATAGACTTGAGCTGCGGTTTATCCAAGTCGATAGTAGGTTATTCTATTTTCGATAAACGATAGACCCTTTTTTATTTGGTCGATAGTTGGTTGAATTGATTTGTGATCATAATCTTTTTTGATTGGTTGTATTAAGTTCATAGACTTAAGTAAAGTATATTTTCCTTTTACAAAATCATGTTCAAGTATTTCTTTTAATTGATAACTTGTAAGATAGTTGGACATTTCATTATAACCCTCTTTGATTGCTTTGATATTGACTCCAGAAGCCTTTGTTTCATCTTGGTAGGGGTTACCATAGCACCAGAGTCTTAAAAGTTCGCTATGCTTGATATACGGTAATCCAAAAAATAAGATATGATAATGGATCCCGTTTCTATCAAAAGTGAGTTGTAGTTCTCTGATACCTAAATATTCAAACTTTTTTTTACAATAATATTTTAATCTTTGAATGAATTTTTTTAATTCATAATCTGCCAGATCAATTGTTTCTGGTAGGTTACGAAATGTCAGTGTCATAAACTTATCTTTTTGTTTGTATTTGCCTTTATTACAATTGTATAATCTCCATAACTTTGCAATATTTCTTTGTAGAGTTTTTTTTCTGTTTTTATCTTGTTTTTCTTGATACTCTTCATTAGATAATATTTCTCCATTGCCGTTTCTTCCGTTAGGGTTTTTTATTTCGTTTTCGTTAATGGTAACGTATTGATTAAAATGTAATAGTTCTTTTACTTCTCCGCTTTCTATCGTTCGTTGTTGTAGTTGCATTGTTTCTCCTTTCTTTGTGATTTTATTTTATTCCAAAATAGGCTTTAAGACCTATATATAGATTTTTATTGCTGTTTTTTTTTCTGCTGAATAATACATATAAATAAATAAAGTATTACGGTGGCGTGCTGGCT
>CAZZPD010000138.1:0-3086 GCA_964655885.1 uncultured Candidatus Izemoplasmatales bacterium
CTAAAGACGATGTTAAAAATACATTCTCTGGTGAAAAATCAGATTTATTCAAAAATCAAAAGCAACGTGGAGCTGAATTGTTATTTACAAGAATAACAATAGGAACTACGGTTGCATTTGTTGTTGTTGCAGTATTAGCATTAGTCATTGGATAAGGACACATTATGTGTTCTTTTTTTTGCTCTTAAGGAGGAGGTTTTTCTATGAAAAAAGAAGTATACAATAAAATAAAAAAATCTTCCTACAAGGATCGTACACTTATATCTCTTGCAGGTCTTTTACACATAGATAGTGAAGAAGGATTTAATAAGTTAAACAAAGCTTTATTTAGTCTTACAAAAGAAGGTAAGATTCTAAGAGATAAAGATGGGCATTATAATGTAATTCAATCTGATGATTTTGTTAAAGGAAAATTTGATTTAAAGTATAAAGGGTATGGGTTCATCATTGTCGATGATGAAACACATCCTGATATCTTTATTCCAAAAGCTGAAAAAAACACTGCGATGGACCAAGATTATTGTCTAGTTGAAATAACTAGAGAAAAAGCTAGAGGGAAATTAGAAGGAAGAATTATAAAGGTTTTAGAAAGAAACATTACTCATGTTGTAGGTGAATACTACAACGAACAAATATTCCCAAAAAATTATGATAATGATGTTGTTTTTAAATTAAGAAAAGAAGATCGTAAAAAAGTTACAAATCATCAACTTATCAAAGCTAAAATCACTAGATATGGAAGAACATTTATCAAAGAATGTGGTTTAGTTGAAATATTAGGTAGTGTTGATGATAAAGATATAGAAATCAAAGAAGTCATTGCTAGACATAACCTTTCAGATAAATTCACTTCTGAAGAATTAGATTATGCTAGAAGCATTAGTCAAGAAGTTGATGAATCTGATATTAAGAATAGAATTGATTTAAGAAAAGAAACGATATTTACAATCGATGGGGAATATACAAAAGATATTGATGATGCCGTTTCTATTAAAAAGAAAAACGATAACTATATCTTAGGTGTACACATCGCTGATGTTAGCTACTATGTTAAAGAAGATTCAATATTAGATAAGTGTGCATATAATAGAGGTACTAGTGTTTACCTAGCAAATTCAGTGATTCCTATGTTACCTAAAGAATTATCGAATGGGATTTGTTCTTTAAATCCTAGAGTGGATAGATTTACACAAACTTGTGAAATGGAAATTACTAAAAAAGGTGAAGTGATTAATTATTCAATCTATCCTTCAGTTATTAATTCTAAATATAAAATGACATATACAAATGTTAATAAAATTCTTAACCAAGATGAAGAAATTACAAAAGAATATGCTGATATCGCCAAAGATATTATGCTTATGGGTGAACTTAGACAAATTTTATCTAAAGTAAGAGAAAAAATGGGATCAATCAACTTTGAAACCATTGAACCAAAATTTATCTTTGATGATGAAGGTTATATTAAAGAATTAAAGGTTAGAGAAAGACAAGACGCTGAAAAACTTATTGAAGAATTTATGTTGGTAGCGAATCAAGTAGTAGCGACACATGTATTTAATATGAAGTTACCATTCATCTATAGAATTCATGAATTACCAAATCAAGAAAAACTATCTAACATTGTAAAAATGTTAGAAAGATTTGGTTATTCAGAAGGGTTAGATGATAATTTAGATCAATTCAACTTGCAACAAATTCTAAAAAAAGTTGAAGGTACTTTATATGAAAAAGTAATCAATATGTTATTACTAAGATCTATGGCAAAAGCAAGATATGCGATGGATAATGTAGGACATTATGGATTAGCATTTGATAACTACACACACTTTACATCACCAATCAGAAGATATCCTGATTTAATTGTTCATAGATTTTTAAGAAAATATGTATTTAATAATGATAAATCATATAACGATGAAACAAAAGCTAAACTAGATGATATTGGTAAACAAACTTCTAAAACCGAAAGAGAAGCAATGATTTGCGAAAGAGAAGTTATGGATATGAAAAAAGCTGAATACATGGAACAATTCATTAACCAAGAATTCACAGGTATCATATCTTCAGTTATGAAATTTGGTATGTTTGTTGAATTACCAAACACCGTAGAAGGTTTAGTTCATATATCTACATTTGATGAAGATATGGAATATGATGAAACAAATCTAATGCTTATTGGAAATTATACAAAAAAACAGTATAATATAGGTGAAGAAGTAAAAGTAAAATTAGTTAAAGTAAATCGTCTATTAGGAAAAATAGATTTCGAATTAATCTAACATAAGGAGGTGTTTAATATGAAGATTTTAGCCAATAACAAAAAAGTAGCTCATGAGTATTTTATATTAGATACCTTTGAATGTGGAATTGTCTTAAAAGGTACTGAAATAAAATCTATAAGACAAGGAAGATTCTCTATAAAAGAAGCTTATGTTAGAGTTAAAGATTATGAATTATATATTATCGGTATGAATATTACTAAATATGAATACGGTAATATATTTAATCATAAGGAAGATAGAAATAAAAAACTTCTTATGAGTAAAAGAGAAATTATTAAATTAGGTCAAAAAGTTAAGTTAGAAGGCTTAACTTTAGTACCTACAAAAGTATATCTAAAAGAAGGTTTATGTAAATTAGAAATCGCTTTATGTAAAGGAAAGAAACTTTACGATAAACGTGAATCAGAAAAATCTAAAGATATCGAAAAACAATTAAGAAAAATAAATCATTAAATGGGGCTGTTCTGGATTCGACAGGGTAGTGCGAGTTTGATAAGCATGCCATCGGTAGATGTAAAAATGCAAGGTTAAATATAACCGGAAACCAAAATTACGCTTACGCTGCTTAAGAAGAAGTAGCGGATTCAATTAGTAGTGCCTATAATACTTTTTGAATTTCAGTAAATAGGATAGTGTTATTGTCTGCCTTCTTAAGATGATAATGCGAAATTAATAAGAATAGATATTTAGTAGTATGTCTTCTTACAGCTATTTATCGAAATAAAATTAGTTGACTAAGCATGTAGAAGTTCAAATGATCGGCTATTTTGGACAGGGGTTCAAATCCCCTCAGCTCCACCA
>CAZZPD010000139.1:0-3078 GCA_964655885.1 uncultured Candidatus Izemoplasmatales bacterium
TTATATGAAAAGATTAATAAAAATAAGCTAGATATCACTGGAATCGATATCAGTGCCAAAATGCTAGACATAGCTCATTTAAGATTGCCAGATGCATGCTTAATTAAACATGATATTATTAAAGGTTTACCGAGAAGCATTTATGGTGAAAAATTTGATTATATAATAATAAATTATTTATTTAAACATTATGAACTTGAAGTAGTGATCAGTTTAATAAATCAATTAATTGAATATTTAGCCCCTTTTGGAAAGATTTTTATTGGCGATATTTGCTTTCTTAACGATACAAATAGAAAGCTTTATCTTTCATCACACAAGGAAATATTAGATTCGACATTTCATTTTCATGCCTATTCAGATATCGTTAATAGAATTGATGATAATTTAGCTCTAAGTTTTATGGAGATGAATGAATACTCAGGAATTGTTATAATTGAGAAATATTATGAAACATCTTTACATTTTGAAGAATCTCTGATAAAATACAAAACAAATACAGTGAAGTGGAAGAGTAATCAAACCCAGAAAAATAGAGAGTAAACGTTTGGTGGAAGTTTATATTCTGTCTTGATGAAGGTAGCCATGGAGTAGTTTAGGTGAAACTAAGTAGTCTAAATCGTATGTTTGCGTTAAAAACGTTGAGTGCTTATTTATAAGAACAAAGGTGGTACCGCGATAATTCGTCCTTTTTTAGGACGTTTTTTTATTTTAAAAAGGGGTTGAAGATATGAAAGAATCTTATATTAAATATATTAGAGATATGGTTGGTGATTCAATGATTATGTTGAACGCAACTGCAGTAGTTATTGTAAATGAAAATAATGAAGTTCTCTTACAAAAACGTTCTGACAATAAAATGTGGGGACTACCTGGAGGACTAATGGAATTAAATGAATCAATTGAAGAATGCGCCATAAGAGAAGTAAAAGAAGAAACGAATTTAGATATAGAAATAACTAAATTTATAGGTGTATTCATAAATCCCATGATGAAATGGAGAGTAAACGATAGAGCTCAAGTCTTCGGCTTTGGCTTTGTCGGCAAAGTCATTAGTGGAAAGCTACAAGTAAATGACAGCGAATCTATAGAAATGAAATATTTTGCATACGAAAATTTACCCAAATTACATACAAAGGATAATGAGGATATTGTAAATGCTTATTATCAAAACAAATATAATCTGATAGAAGGGAAGTATTATGATGGAAATGAATAAAAAATACAATCATATAGAAGTAGAAAAAGGCAAATATGATTTTTGGTTAAACAAAAATCTCTTTGCTTCAGGAGATTTATCGAAAAAGCCATTTACGATAGTTATCCCACCACCAAATGTAACTGGCAAGTTGCATTTAGGGCATACATGGGATAACACTTTACAAGACTTAATAATTCGAAGAAAGAAAATGCAGGGGTATGATACCCTGTATTTGCCAGGAATGGATCATGCTGGTATAGCAACTCAAGCAAAGATAGATCAAAAATTGCGTTCGCAAGGTATTAGCCGCTATGATTTAGGCAGAGAAGAATACTTAAAAATTGCTTGGGAATGGAAAGAAGAATATGCTAGTTTTATTCGCAAGCAATGGCGAAGCATGGGGCTTGCTTTAGATTACGCAAAAGAAAGATTCACTATGGATGAAGGACTTTCTAAAGCTGTTAATAAAGTGTTTATTGATTTATATAACAAAGGATATATTTATCGTGGAATGCGAATAATTAACTGGGATATCCAAGCTAAAACAGCTTTATCAAATATAGAAATTGAGCATCAAGATGTTCAGGGAGCTTTATATTATTATACTTATCCTTTTGTAGATGGTGAAGGGGGATTAACTGTAGCCACAACTAGACCTGAAACCATGTTCGGTGATTCAGCTATAATGGTTCATCCAGAAGATGAAAGGTTTATAGAATATCATGGGAGAGAATTATACATTCCTACAACTAATAGAAAAATAAAAGTTATTACTGATAAATATGTTGACAAGGAATTTGGTACAGGAGTGGTTAAAGTAACACCTGCACATGATCCTAACGATTTTACTGTTGGTAAAAGACATAACTTAGAAATGCCATTATGTATGAATGAAGATGGGACTATGAATGACTTAGCTGGTAAATATGCTGGTATGGATAGATTTACATGTAGAAAGAAAGTAATAGAAGATTTAAAATCTCTAAAACTTTTACTGAAAATCGAACCAATTACTCACGCAGTTGGTCACAGTGAAAGAACAAATGTTATTGTTGAACCAAGGCTATCAGAACAATGGTTTGTGAAGATGGATGTTTTAGCTGAAAAAGCATTGAATGATAATACAGTAGAGTTTATTCCAGAAAGGTTTAAAAAAATATTTGTAAATTGGATGGAAGGAATTGAAGACTGGTGTATTTCACGTCAACTGTGGTGGGGACATAGAATACCTGTATGGTATAAAGGCGAAGAGATATATTGTGGTCTAGAAGCGCCTAAGGGCGATGGTTGGGCACAAGATGAAGATGTATTAGATACTTGGTTCTCATCAGCTTTGTGGCCATTTAGCACTTTGGGATGGCCAGATATGACCAGTGATTTTAATAGATACTATCCTAATAACGTAATGGTAACTGGTTATGATATTATATTTTTCTGGGTTTCTAGAATGATATTCCAAGGATTAGAATTCACTCAAGAAACGCCGTTTAAGGAATGTTATATACATGGTCTAATCAGAGATAAAACTGGTAAGAAAATGTCTAAATCACTCGGAAATGGTGTTGATCCTATAGATGTTATAAATGAATATGGTGCCGATTCATTGAGGTATTTTATAACGACAAATTCTAGTCCGGGTCAGGACTTAAGATATGATGACGAGAAGGTATTATCGAGTTGGAACTATATAAATAAAATTTGGAACATAAGTCGCTATGTAGTAATGAATACAAGTGAAATAATGGCAGGAGATACTAAAATTAATCCAGAAGCTATGAGTTTTGCGGAAAAGTGGATTATGACACAGATGAATAAAATGATTAATCAAGCAAACTATTTCTTTGATCGTTATGAATTTGGCGAAGCCGCAAAGATAA
>CAZZPD010000140.1:0-3049 GCA_964655885.1 uncultured Candidatus Izemoplasmatales bacterium
CTAATATAGCTACTATGGTTGTTGTTTTTACAATGGGTAGAAAAGAAGGAGCGCTGATTGCAATCCTTAGAATATTCTTGGTTGGATTAATTTATAGCGGACTTTTCAGCGTGCCTTTCTATATAAGCCTTGGTGGGGGATTATCAGCTTTATTGACACTTATGATTTTTAAAAACTCAAAACTGTCAATATATACCGTATCAGTTATGTCATCATTGATGCATATGGTAGGTCAAATATTAATTGTGATTTTGATCGTAAAGACCACTTCTCTAATATACTACTTGCCTTATATGATGATTATCAGTGTCCCTACCGGATTAATTACTGGGTATCTAGCTAAAAGAATCATAACGGATTTTTCTGACAAAATTATAAACTATTAAAAACACTTCCATTTTGGAAGTGTATTTTTTAAATAACTAAGATATATTGATCAAAACCATCAGAATATACATAAGTATCATCATATTTATACCAGATAGCTTCTAAACCATCAAAATTATTTACAAATTCCATTGCGTCATCAAGCGGCAATAAATAGATTGCTGTAGATAATATATCAGCTAATGCTGAATCTTGATATATTATAGTAACGCTCATACAATATCCACCAGGATAATTCGTATTTGGGTCGATTATATGATGATAAACAATGTTATCCTCTGTTCCTTTAAAGAATCTTTGGTAATTACCGCTAGTCACTACACCAATATTTTCTGATATTTTTAAGGAGATATAATATTCAGAAATCAAAGCGTAATCAGTTGTTGGTTTTGTAAGAGCAATATAGTAATTGCCATCTTCACGTGTTGGATTAACTCCACCCGTAATTACGTTTGAATTACCTACATTCAACAAATAAGTAACGCCAATATCATCAAGGTGATCAGCAATTATTTTTGCCACATAACCTTTTGCGAAGCCTCCTAAGTCAATTGACATATTATCTTCTAAAAAGCTTATTGTGCCATTTTCAACATCTATTAATATATCATCAGGATCAGTGTTAAAATCTACGCCATCTATTTGTTCTTCTGGTACAGGACAATATAATATACCTAAATCATCTGAAATTTCACAGAGAGTGTTTTCTCTAGCATCGTGCCAAATATCTAGAACTGGGTTTAAAGCAATGTTAAACAGCGATTTATTTTCAACAGTGATAATATCTTCATTTTCAATTGCATAATTAATTGCTGTCATTAAAATATCATCAATTTCAACAGGAGCCACACTATTGTTAATTGTATAAACGTTATTAATATCATCGTATTCGTTATACTTGTCAAAGTATTGATGATATTCTAATAAGGTATCTTCAAAATATGTGAAAATATCATCGATAATATAATTATCTGTTTCACTATAATATAATTTAAGTGAGATAGTAGTATCGAAATATGAAATTAAACGCTTTTCGCAGATATAAACTCCTTCTTCATTACTTAATACGCAGTAATCCGGATTTGGGTTTGAAAAGTTATTACATCCTAAAAGCGTTGTAAATAAAATAAGAGTCATAACAGTGATTAATGCTTTTTTCATAAAAACTCCTTTTATATATAACACAAATGCGTTAAAATTATATTATAAGATTGGTGGTGAGACTATTAAAAAATTAGATGTGCTAATTATATTTTTAATTTTATTGATAGGAAGCCTATCTTTAATTGGACTTAAGCTTTATGAAGATAGTAATAGTAGTGGAAATATTTATGCCAAAGTCACATATGATAATCAATTAATATTGATGATTGATTTAGAGACAAATCAATTTGAAATATATGATACTGTATATAAAGATGATATTATTACAACTAGATCTTCAGAAGGAATATATTATGTTCCTGGAAAAGTTACTGATGATATGCAAGCTTTATATGAAGTAGATGAATTTGCAAGAGATAACTCAGTAATAGGAATAAAACTACAAGTTCTTGATAGTAAGATTTCAGTTGTATATCAAGAAAGCCCCAAAGATATATGCCAATTACAAGATCCTACGAACTCACATTTAACACCAATAGTTTGTTTGCCAAATGAATTAGTCATAGACGTTTATACTAACATGGATTCAGATCAATTTATACCAGATTCTGTATTGGAGTGATATTATGTACTTTCTAAGTTTAATAAATGAAGATGTTTTTACAATTTCTAAAATCATAATGTTTTTTGTAGCTGCGGTATTTATATTTCGAGCTATGCAAGCAATTGATTTCTCAAAAATATTTAAAAAGAACTCATCTGATCAAATCAGGTTTTTGTTTATGGTTGTTGCTATTATATTAGGCTATCTATTTGTAGAAGCAGTTATATCAATATTTGAAATGGTCAATGGATTACTTTAGACATAAGCAGAATATTCATCAATAATTTCGAGTTTATCCTCGAAATTATTTTTTTGAAATAATTGTTCCTTTACGAAATCAAAGTCTTTTTTATTTATTGAGAATTCAAAAAGGATATTGCTATCATATTTTACGTTTATTAATTCGGTATTCTCTCTTAGAAAACGATCAATATTACCAATATTATCATATACAGTTTGAACTGTGCATTTATAAGTTGTAGTTTTTTGGGTTAGTTTACATAAAGGAATAACTTCAGCTGCGGAGCTCGTGTATGCTCTAATTAAACCGCCCGCTCCAAGTTTTGTGCCTCCAAAATAGCGAATCACTATAAGTATAATATTTGTCAGATTATTTTTGGTTATCACTTCTAAAATAGGATAACCCGCCGTGCGTGTAGGTTCACCATCATCAGATGCTTTCTGGATATTTCCGCTATCGCCAATAACGTATGCATAAGTATAATGAGTAGCATTTAGATACTCTTTTTTTATTTTTTTTAAATTTGTTTTTGCATCCGCTTCGCTTAGTATCGGGATAGCAATACCAATAAATCTTGACTTTTTAATTATGATTTCATTTACAGTTTTTTCTTTAATTGAATACATAAACTCACCTTTAAATATTATAACACATCAATACATTTCATAAACTATATTTAAACAAATAGAATAGGAAATCATTTGCTATTATGT
>CAZZPD010000141.1:0-2947 GCA_964655885.1 uncultured Candidatus Izemoplasmatales bacterium
CTCATTAGTAGTATTTATACAAAGAGGAGGTTTTTTATATGAAAAAATTATTATTATCGCTATTTTATGGGTTAGTTTTTGTTTTAAGTTTTACTGTTAATGTAAATGCAGAAGAATATCAAAATTATCAAGAAATAGTTTTTGATTCAGATGATGCAAAGCTTTTACAAGATTTTACTGATGAAGAATATACTTATTATTATAAGAATATTAAAAAAAGAAAGTTTATTGGTTGGAGAATTGACATAGTTCATGAGAATCAACCTATTGAATTTATTTCAGAAACAAAATTAAAAATATATAATGATGGTTATTCAACTATTAAACATGACATCACGCTTCAAACTGAAGAAGAAACAAAATACCAATTATCTGCATCTGGTAGTATCAAAGTAAGTGCTAAAGGTACAATTAAAAAGTTTAAAGGATCAATAGACGCTGATATTAAAGCTTCAGTCTCATATTCAAGTGTCAAAACTTTAAATGAAAAATATGAATTTGAAATCATTGTAGATCCACAGACTTATGTAAAAATACTGACTCGAGGAAAAGGTATAATTAATAACGGTGTAGGCAAGTATTATTTCTTGTGGATTAACACGAAAAACGGCGGATGGGAGACATTTACTCTTACTACAGAATACTATGAGATAATCAAGGATAAAATCATATGAGAAGAATATTTTTGTTAGCTATCATTCTATTCTCTACTCTAAGTATATTCTTAATATCAATAAATGAAGAACTACCAGAATCTATAAGTATTATCTCATTATCTAAAGAATACTCGAGAATTATTACTCCTGAAGAAGTAGTGTCTATTCCTATATATATTTCTGATAGTAATACATTTATAATTGACAATGATTTAATAGAATCAGCTAGCCTAGAAAATTCGTATAATCAATTAGCTATTGAGAGTATTGACATTAGAAGCACTAATTATGTCGAAGAATACGATGATATTAAATATTCATTGTTTTTCTTTGACATTAGTTTTCCACCAACATTAGTCACCGATTATTTTATGGATTTTAGTTCTGCTTATCTCAATTTAATATATCTTAATCAAGATAATATTAACATCGAAATAGGTAATCTATATTTGCGCTTTTCTGAAATAACAAATAATAATCATATTGATTTATTTCGTATGTATTCATTAACTAGCATAAATAATGATATTGAGTTTATTTCAGGAATTATCTTAGGGATTGAAAATTTTACTGGAGAAGAGATTGTTATTAATAGTATCGAATTTGGGACAAATAAAATATCAAGTGGATTAAATGAAATAAAACTTCTAAATGATCCGCCAGATTATACTGAAAATATAGATACAGTTTTAGGATATCAATATGATTTTTATCAAACTGAAATTATAGATACCTCATTCGTTCTAAATCAAGATAAATTATTATTAGTTCCAATTAAGTATAGCGTTAACCCCTTTAGTATAAATAGATTTCCTTTAATTATTAGCTATGATTACTTAGATATGAACTATAAATATACAATAGATGATTTTCAATTTTTTAGCAGTAAACTTACTATAGGTGAAAACAATGGAAAACTCAGAGAATTTACATATTACTATTAATGAAGTAACTAAAGAATATTCCCGTGAAAAGGGGATATACCAAATAAATGCTAAATTTGAAACTGGTAAGTTAAATTTAGTTATTGGTGAAAATGGATCAGGTAAATCAACCTTATTAAAATGCATTATGGGGCTTGTAAATTACCAAGGGAAAATAATAAAAAGAAGAATTAGAATCGGCTACGCTCCAGAAGAATATATTATGCCTCTAAATCTAACAGTTATTGATTTCTTATATAGCATTGGCAGAATCAAAGGTCTTAGTGTGGATGATTTATCTGAAAATGTTAATTATTATTTAAAGTTCTTTGATTTAATCAATTATAAATATAAACCTATAGGTAGTCTTTCACATGGAATGCGTCAAAAAGTAAATCTAATGCAAGCATTTATCCAAAATCCCAAAATATTAATACTTGATGAACCTTTAACAGGATTAGACCAAAATATAATACCAAAGGTTATAAAACTTATAAAAGATAGTACTTTAGATAAACTAGTTGTTGTATCTACACATAATATAAATCTATTTAAAACAAGGAATCGAAAGATATTCCATTTTAAAGCGGGGAAATTAATCGTTGATTAATTATATAGGTTTATATAATAGATACCTTTGGACTAGAAAGATGATTTTTATTTTCTTGCTTATATTTTTGTTAATAAATATAAGTTTTTACTATACAAGCAGTTTGAATTTAGGATATAAATATTTAGATATGTTTAGAAACTCACTAAGAATAGAGTTTGTCAGTGAAATCAATCTAATTATCAAATTCATTTACTTATTATTGGTTATATTTATTACAATTCTGTATAATTTAGATTCATTTAATAATTTAGCAAAATATTTAATTCACTCTCCAACTAAGAAAATAATGTTTTTTAGCACTAAAATAGCACATTTATCAATAGTAGCATTGTTAATTCTATTTATGTTATGGCTAAATTGCGCTGTATTTATGGAGTTATTAACTCCCTTTAATATAGATTATAAGCTTATTGTCCATATTTTTCTATGGTCATATATGCAGGGTTTAATCTATATATTCATCACAAATTTGATTTTTTTGATATTCAATAACATTATAATTGGCTTAGCTCCAATAGTTTTAATATGGGTTATGGAAACAAATAATGATGTTTACTTAATCAAAGAAAGCTATATACTAAGAACCTTATATGACTGGATACCTAACCTTATAAATAAGAATGAAGAATTCTTACTTTTAGGATATCAGCTTAATTATTGGATTTTATTATTATCCATTTTGTTTTTCTCAAGTATTATCTATTTAGTTAAAGATATAAATTAAATAGTAAAAACTACTATCTGTTTTATTGGGA
>CAZZPD010000142.1:0-2941 GCA_964655885.1 uncultured Candidatus Izemoplasmatales bacterium
TAGACGCTGACCACACTATCAATTTAGTAGGTGGAGGCGTAAAATTAGATATGAACTTTACAATTAGTCATATCTATGGTCAAGATGATTTTTAACAAGAAGAAAAAAATATTAAAAAATATAAAGGAGAAAGAAAATGAAACAATTAAAAACAAAAGTGATTATGTCAGCTTTCGTATTATTATTCGCATTAGTTGCAACTATAGGTTCAACTTATGCATGGTTTACAGTTTCTAATGAAGTAGCTGTTCAAAGTATTGACCTTGATATTATAACTGCAGATTCATTATTAATCCAAGTTCAAGATGATTCAGGTGACTCTGAAGCAGTAGGACTACCTTTATCTAATACTGTTTACTCAAATGCAACTACAGGATATTTCCCTAATGGATTAGATGATTTTCAAAGCACAATTACTATTGCTGATATAGCAGACACCACTCAATATAGTGATTATACAGATTATTTAATGACAAATTTGACAGTATTGTCAACACCAACTTCTGGAGCTGGGTTTACTGATTATACATTATTAGACTTAACTGCTTTAAGTAGTATTGATTTGGATGATACAAGTAGATTATTAACACCTGAATCTTAAAATGGAACAACTACTGTAGATGCAGGGTATATAGAATTTAACTTCTGGCTTATATATTCTGGAGAAAGTGCTTCTGTAGATGTTGCACTTCAAGATTTAGCAGTTACTGTTACCTATGGAGCTGCTGCATTAGCTGATGCTTTAGCATTTGGGACTATAGGCGATAATACAGCAACTAAAAATGTATTTTCACTAGATCCTGATTACGCATTTGCTTTCGGACAAACTGATGCAGGATATTTAGGATCAGGAGCTACACCTTCAGTTTATGACAGCGTAGATGCAACTTTGTCCACTTTACTAGGTCAACATTCACTATGGTTTGATAGTGATGGAGTAGAAGATGTTACATATATTTCAAGTGACTCAATTTCAGCAGCAGATTCACCAGCATCAACAGTTTGTACTCTAACACCAAATACTCCTGAATTACTTACTTTCAGAATTTGGATTGAAGGTTGGGATGTAGATGCAACAAATGCATTAAGTGCAGCTGATTTTACAGTATCATTTGGATTTATTATTAAAACTGCATAATATATAAACAATTTTTCAAGTTTTAATTTTACAACATAACTTAGGTTTTTGCCTAAGTTATGTTACCTTTAAGGTTTGGTTTTAGTAAAATATGAATAAAATAAATTCTAACAAATATAATAAATTGAAATAAAAAGATTTGTAATGAAAAATTTTCCTAATTATTATATAATAATATATATTGATTATTTATAATGAGCATGATGTGTGATTAAGGAGAATAAATGATGAGTAAAATAGAAAACAAAAAGAAATCCAGTAAAATTTTTAACATAATTTTTTGGGTTGTACTTGGTATAGTTGCAATTTATGCTGTTACAGCATTATTTTCTGATGATGATGGAGCTACAACATTGTTTGGAAAGGATGCTTTTACAGTAAAAACAAATTCAATGGCACCTACTTTTGAAAAAGGTGATTTAATATATGTTAATACTGATTTTAGTATTGATGATATTTCAGAAGGAGATGTTATTACTTATCAAATGTATACAGACGTAACTGGAGATAATATACCTGAATGGATTTATAATTCACATAGAGTGGAAGATATTATTGATTTAGCTGATGGTTCTGTAAAGTTTGTTACAAAAGGAGATAATAACGCAGATATTGATCCTGAAGCAGTTCCTGAAAGTTATGTTGTTGGTGTTTGGATAGAAGACGGAGTTGTCAAAAATCTTGGCGGAATAATTGATGGTATTGTTGGTTTCTTAAAATCAGGAACAGGATTTTTTATATTTATAGTAGTTCCATGTTTCGCTTTTTTAGTTTATGAAATATATAAATTTATTCAAGTTGTTACAGAATACAAAACCCAACAAGCTCTTGGCGATCGAGTTAAGTTGCAAGAAGAAGCACTAGCTATGGCTAGAGCTCAACTCGAAGAAGAAGCAAGATTACAGGCATTAGAAAAAGAGAAAGAACAGAAGAAAGAATAGTTTCTCATTTGATGTTCAAAGTCTCTTCTTAAGGAGGACTTCAAATGAATCAGTTTTCTAGATTTTACGTTGAATTTTTTACTGAAATTTGGCATGATATTCTATACTTCTTTGAAAATGCAGTATGGAAAAATACCATATTAAGATTTTTTCAAAATTTAAAATCTTATTATGATTTATTATTAATCGAATCCCAAGATTTTACGATAATATCTTGGATCATGGTAGTTGCCACGTTCATATTAAATATATCACTTATAGTATTTTTATTAGCTAGAATTATTCTATGGTTTAGAAAATTCGCTTCTTTCAGAGCGATTGAAATTGAAAAGAATGAATTAATCGAGGAAATTGCTCGATTAAACGATAGAGTAATTGAACTAGCTGATGAAAAAAATCAAATACTAGCATTAAAAGTTTCTCAATTAGGTATTAACGCCAAAACTGGTGAAATGGGAGAAACCACTACATATGCTAGAGGTCCAGGTGGCGCGATGGCACCTGTTTTTGCTGGTGATATGGGCGGAGGACCTGGAAGACCTGGAAAAGGTGGAGGACCAACATATATTTCTGCTGGTGGAGGCGGAGGAGGAACAGCTGCATCTGGATCAGCTACACCACCTGATTTACCACTTGGAGAATCTAGATTCGTAAAATTAATTAATGTTGATAAAGAGTATGCTGGACAAGACACACATATCTATATGGACGAAGATGATTACATTGGATTACCAGAACTTGTAGAAAGATTCTGTAATTTCTCATCATCAATGTTAAAACTATATTACACACCAAAAACAATCGCATTCTTCTTTGCTGGTATGGCCGCTTCTAAAGTTATGATTTTAGAAGGTATATCAGG
>CAZZPD010000143.1:0-2920 GCA_964655885.1 uncultured Candidatus Izemoplasmatales bacterium
TAATGGTATATAAACTATTATCATAAATACTACTATCAAAGGTGATTGTGTTATGTCCAACCGCAATTTCTTCGCTGCCCTTAGAACTAGACCCTAAATAAAGTCTTGCATAACCAATTTCCATGGAATAATCGACATCCGTCAGATCAAATTCAACAGTAACACTTGACGTGGTACTCGTGACAACAACATTCTCTACTACTGGTGGCGCCAACTCTCCTTCAAATAATGTTTTGGTGTCATAACTTCCAAGAAGAACATCGCTAAACATGACATCATCACTTCTTCTAGTATAGTCCGCATAGACATCAATTCTGTAATCGGTGTCTATGGAAAGATATTCAAATACATATGTTGTGTAATCATTCTCTAATGTAAATGATTTTTTATACGTATCACCCTCATAAAGTGTTGCCCAAACATAAACACTTTCATAATCAGTGAAATCAATATCTATTACACCACTTATTGCGTAATAGCGTGCTCTCACATCATTTGAAAGTACTACTGGTACACTAGCTTTGCCGGTTGTATATTCGACCTTACCAAGTAACACTTGAACTTCCTCTATTTCACCAGCAAGTTGATACATGTATTCAATTTCAACATTATAAGTGGTCTCTTCATCTAGGCCTTCAAAATTAACCCACGCATATAAAGAGCCTATTTCAAGCTCGCCTATATATATATCGTCATATATATTTATGGATTCCACTAAAGTGTCCCCATCATATATGTTTACTTCTAAATCGGTAAGAACATCATCTTCGTCTACAACCAACAACCCGAAATCAATGTTGTTGACTCCAACAAACACATCTTCTTTGGTAAATGACAATTCTCCCATCGTTAATGTTGAAAAAGTAGTACTATATCCAGTTACTAAGACTGGATTGTCATTTTCTACATATTGACCTGTTACAACAATTTCATACAATGTACTGTCATCTAGACCCGTTACTTCGATCGTATTAACTCCTGTAACATATGCTTCACTTTGAACCAAATCATCTCCATCAAATAACTGAACAAATCGGTTGCTAAGCATATCACTCGCATCAATAACGGTTAGATTAACTACGACAGAATGATATGATACATTACTATAATCCAACGTGATTTCAAAATATGGTAATTCAACTACAGAAACAGTTCTAGAAACAGAGTATTCTACTTCAAGGTATGTAATCGTGTAGGTTATTGTATATTCCCCAACTTTATAAACATCAAGGTTGGAACTGATTACTATATCTAAATCAAAATCGCCAATCACTATCGCGCCTGGATCTGCATAAGCAAAATCCTTATCAATTTCAACAAAAGCTTCCCCTACCAATTCTAAGGATGGTAATAATACAATAGGAGCTATCACTTCGACTGCTCTTGAAACAGAATACTCAACAGTCAAATAAGTAATTGAATACGTAATTGTATATTCTCCTATTTTATATATGTCTACATTTGAAGTAACATCTATATCCAAATCAAAATCACCAACTACAACTGCGCCAGGATCAACAAAAGTCGAATCTTTTTCTACTTGAATAGTTGCAGAACCAATCAATTCAATTGCAGGTAACACAGCAATTGTTTCAGCAACAACTTCTACTGTTCTAGTTAATGAATAATCCACTCCTAAATAGGTTATTGTATATACAATCGTATATGTTCCTAGTGCACTGGTGTCTACGTTAGAATCAACTGTGATATCCAAACCAGTTTGACCAATTAAGGTCACTCCCGGATCCACAAATTCACTATTTTGTTCCACTTGCATAGTTTCAGCACCAATAAACGACAAACTTGGTGTTTCTCCTAACAGTTCAGAGACAACTACAACTGTTCTACTAATGGTATAATCTTCTTCCAAATAGGTAATTTTATAAGTAATGGTATATTCACCTAAAACAGAAGTATCTACATCAGACTCAATGACTAAATCCAAATCAAATCCCCCAAGTATTTGTGCTCCTGGGTCTACAAAATTACTGTTTAGTAATACTTCCATTCTAGAATCACCATTTAATATGATATTTGGCAATTCAGTCACAACTTCTGTTTCCGTTGGATTACATCCGACCATAAAAAAAATAGCAAAAGCTATCGAAATGAAACGAAATAATTTATTCATCTAGTACACCCCTAATATTCTATTAGATTTTTGTTACCAAAACAGTATACTACTTTTTTATTTTTTTTACAAATAGATGTGAAATTGTAGCAATAATTTCTGCTCTATTCTCATCAAAAAAAATTTCAATAAAAAAATGAAATCATTTTATACTCATAATTACATTAAATCATTTTATCATTTAATTATATCACTTATTTAATCATAAATGAATGGATTCAATAGCGTAACATATTATTATTACTTAATTTATATGGATAAAAAATCAGCTAGCATTAAGTAGCTGATTTATTCTATAGATAGTCTTTCATTCTTAATTTTAGTATTGTATTTCTATTACTAGCATAACTAGTTACCACGAGTTCTTAATAAGATAAATAAATTTAATTAATACATTTATGATATAGCTCATTATTGCTAATCCTAAATGAACAATATTTTTGGTCAAGGATTGTTAAATCAAAAAGGTCGCATTTTGGGAATTTAAACCCTTTATTTCCAGCAGTACAAAAAATTGGTGCTTTTTGTGACTGATACATTAAGTTCTAGGGTTTAATCATTTCGATGTCTTATTATTAAAAAGCATTCTTTATTTGTGTAGCATCCTTGAAGTTCTAGGGTTAGCACGACTAATTTATCATGAAACCCAGCATTTCAATACGTCCATAATATAAGACATCAGCCCCAGAATTTTGATATAAACCTCTGTTTAATTTCCAACAAAAAGTGCTTCAATATAGTAACATAATATACCCATTACCCAATTTGTCTTACATCGATTGTAATTAA
>CAZZPD010000144.1:0-2879 GCA_964655885.1 uncultured Candidatus Izemoplasmatales bacterium
TGAAAAAAAGCGCATTATTTATAAATATTGCTAGAGGTAAAATTGTCAATCAAAATGATTTAATTAATGCTCTAAAAACAAATAAAATAAGAGGTGCAGGTTTAGATGTTTTTGATCCTGAGCCATTGCCAAAAGATAGTGAATTGTGGAAATTAGATAATGTTTATATTACACCACATAATGCTTCATCTAGCCCTTTTATGAGAGATAGGCTTTATGAGATGATTGTTATGAATTTGGATTTATATTTACAAAATGAAGAAGTTAAATATCAAATAAAAGCATAAAAAAACACCTCAAATAATGAGGTGTATTTTATTGCTAAATATTTTTGTTAAACCTAGATTTCATATTTTCAAATTGATATTTAAGCACTTCTGGTAAATTATCTTTATAAATACTCTTATAATATTTGTTAATTGAGTCGATTTCTTCTGACCAAGCATTTGTATTTACTTCAAATAATATTTTTAAGTCATTATCACTTATATCCAGATTATCTAAATCAAGTTTCTTGATATCAGGGACATAGCCAATTGGAGTTTTAACGTAATTATTAACACCTTTTGTTCTTTCCAATATCCATTTAAGTATTCGACTATTTTCTCCAAATCCTGGCCAGAGATATTTGTTATTCTCGTCTTTTCTAAACCAGTTTACAAAGAATATTTTTGGTAATAATTCATCAGTAGATTGTTTATGGATATCTACCCAGTGATTTACATAATCAGCGATGTTATAACCAATAAATGGTAACATAGCGAAAGGATCTCTTCTCACTTTTCCTATATTAGCATCGATTACTGCGGCTGTTATTTCAGAACCCATAATAGATCCGATAAAAATACCGTGGTTGAAATCGAAACTTTGATGTATTAATGGAATTGTAGAAGGACGTCTACCGCCAAACAACATAGCTGAAATAGGTACAGCTTCTTCATATTCTTTA
Source organism: uncultured Candidatus Izemoplasmatales bacterium (assembly GCA_964655885.1). Classification (GTDB taxonomy): domain Bacteria; phylum Bacillota_I; class Bacilli_A; order Izemoplasmatales; family Hujiaoplasmataceae; genus 4572-104. The sequence continues at coordinate 950 of CAZZPD010000144.1, forward strand.
GCAAGTGAAGGGCAGTTTGTCAATGGAGCTGTGAATCTTGCATTTGGATGATCAGGTCTAACTTCGTTTCCATTGAACCATTCATTTCCTCTCCAGTCAATGAGATGGTTAGGAACATCATCTGTTAAATCTTCCCACCATACGTCCATATCATCAGTTAAAGCTGTGTTTGTAAATATAGTATCAGATTTAACAGTGGCTAGGGCAATTGGATTTGATTTTTTAGATGTGCCAGAAGTTACGCCAAAGAATCCGTTTTCAGGATTAATTGCATATAATCTTCCATCTTCCTTAACCCTCATCCAAGCTATATCATCACCACAAGTTTCAGCTTTCCAACCAGGTAATGTAGGGTTAATCATAGCTAAATTAGTTTTTCCACAGGCGCTTGGAAAAGCTCCTGTTAAGTAATTAACTTCATTATTAGGATCGGTTAATTTTAAAATCAACATGTGCTCCGCTAACCAACCTTCATTTTTTGCTTGATTAGATGCAATTCTCAATGCAAAGCATTTTTTACCTAATAATGCATTTCCACCATAACCTGACCCGTAAGACCAAATCATATTCTCCTCTGGGAAATGAGATATATATTTTTGTTCCATTGGGGCACATGGCCATACCGGATCTACCATATTTGGTTTTAGCGGATAACCTACAGAGTGCAAACATTTTACAAACGTTTCACCTTTATTCAGTAAATCAAGTATCTTATTACCAGTTCTAGTCATAATGTGCATGTTTAATACAACATATGGACTATCAGTAATTTCAACACCTATTTTTGAAAATTCATGACCTATTGGACCCATAGAAAATGGAATAATATACATTGTTCTACCTAGCATACAGTTCTTAAATAAATCTAACATAATAGGTTTAAGCTCATTAGGTGATATCCAATTATTAGTTGGTCCAGCATTTTTTTCTAGAGTAGTAGATATAAAAGTTCTCTTCTCAACTCTAGCTACATCACTTGGATCGGATCTAAAAAGCAAACTATTAGGACGTTTTTTTGGATTTAACCTAATTGCTTTTCCACTAGCTATACAACTTTCAGCTAGGTCTTTATATTGTTTTTGAGAACCTTCCCATAAAACAATATCATTTGGTGAGCATAATAATTTGATTTCATTAATCCAATCATTAAGCACTTTGTTCTTTGTCATTTTGTTCTCCTTTAGTAATGAAATTATATTTATTGGTTAAATTATTAAAAATTTGTTATAATTGTAATAGAGGTGAATTATGGAAATAACAAATAAATATATAGCTCTATTAATCGATGCGGAAAATATTTCCTCAAACTATATAGAAAAAATTATCGATGAAGCAAATAAATATGGTACTCTTACAATAAGAAGAGTTTATGGGGATTGGACTACACCCCAATTAAACCCATGGAAAGTTAAAATAAATGAGTTCGGTTTAACACCTGTTCAACAATATGCATATACACGCGGGAAAAACTCATCAGACTTTACTTTAATAATTGACGGGATGGATATCTTGTACAAAGATAAAGTAAATGCCTTTTGTATAGTTACTTCAGATAGCGATTTTACAAAACTGGTTACCAGATTAAGAGAAGATAACATGTTTGTCTTCGGTATGGGTGAAAGTAAAACACCGCTTTCTCTAGTTAACTCATGTGAAACTTTTGCATATTTGGATAAAATGGTTTCTCCAGAAGTAGAAGAAAAAGTAGAAAAAGAAGAGAAAGAAGAGAAAACCGAAGTTAAGATTGTTGATTCTAAGAAAAACGTTAAGTCAATTAGTTCAATTACACCTAAAAGAAGAATCACACTTGAACTAAAAAATATCATAGAAGAGAACGCTGAAGAAGATGGTTGGGCATATTGGAGTTTGATAGCCCAATTATTGCAAAAGAAGTTTCCTGGATTCCATCCGCGTAACTATGGTAGTAATA
>CAZZPD010000145.1:0-2873 GCA_964655885.1 uncultured Candidatus Izemoplasmatales bacterium
TGAAAAAAAGCGCATTATTTATAAATATTGCTAGAGGTAAAATTGTCAATCAAAAAGATTTAATTAAAGCTCTAAAAACAAATAAAATAAGAGGGGCTGGTTTAGACGTTTTTGATCCCGAACCATTGCCAAAAGATAGTGAATTGTGGGAATTAGACAATGTATATATTACACCACATAACGCTTCATCTAGTCCTTTTATGAGAGATAGGCTTTATGAAATGATAATTATGAATTTAGATTTATACTTACAAAATAAAGAAATTAAATATCAAATTAAATCATGAAAAAAATACACCCGTTATTTAGGGTGTATTTTTATTGCTAAATATTATTATTAAATCTCGACTTCATATTCTCAAACTGATATCCAAGAACTTCTGGTAAATTATCTTTATAAATACTCTTATAATATTTGTTAATTGAATCGATTTCTTCCGACCAAGCAGCTGTATTAACTTCAAATAATATCTTTAAGTCATTAGCATCAATCTTTAGGTTGTTTAAATCTAGTTTATCTATGTCAGGGACATATCCTATTGGAGTACTAACGTAATTGTTAACACCTTTTGTTCTTTCTAATATCCATTTAAGTATTCTACTATTTTCACCAAATCCTGGCCAAAGATATTTATTATTCTCGTCTTTCCTAAACCAGTTTACAAAGAATATTTTTGGTAATAATTCATCAGTAGATTGTTTGTGGATATCTACCCAGTGATTTACATAATCGGCGATGTTGTATCCAATAAATGGTAACATAGCAAAAGGATCTCTCCTTACTTTTCCTATATTAGCATCGATAACTGCGGCAGTGATTTCAGAACCCATAATAGACCCGATAAAAATACCGTGGTTGAAATCAAAACTTTGATGAATTAATGGAATAGTAGACGGACGTCTGCCCCCAAATAGCATAGCTGAAATAGGTACGGCTTCTTCATATTCTTTAGCTAGTGAAGGACAGTTTGTCAATGGAGCTGTGAATCTAGCATTTGGATGATCAGGTCTTATTTCGTTTCCTTTGAACCATTCATTTCCTCTCCAGTCAATAAGATGGTTAGGAATTTCATCAGTTAAATCTTCCCACCATACATCCATATCATCAGTTAAAGCTGTGTTTGTAAATATAGTATCAGATTTAACAGTTGCTAAAGCAATTGGATTTGATTTTTTAGATGTTCCAGAAGTTACTCCAAAGAATCCATTTTCAGGATTAATTGCATATAATCTTCCATCTTCTTTAACCCTCATCCAAGCTATATCATCACCACAGGTTTCAGCTTTCCAACCTGGTAGTGTAGGATTAATCATAGCTAAATTAGTTTTTCCGCAGGCGCTTGGGAAAGCTCCTGTTATGTAATTAACTTCATTATTAGGATCGGTTAATTTTAAAATCAACATATGTTCAGCTAACCAACCTTCATTTTTTGCTTGATTAGATGCAATTCTTAATGCAAAGCATTTTTTACCTAATAACGCATTGCCACCATAACCTGATCCGTAGGACCAAATCATATTCTCCTCTGGAAAATGAGATATATATTTTTGTTCCATTGGTGCACATGGCCATTCTGGATCTGCCATATTTGGTTTTAGTGGATAACCTACAGAGTGCAAACATTTAACAAACGTTTCACCTTTACTCAGTAAATCAAGGATCTTATTACCAGTTCTAGTCATAATGTGCATGTTTAATACAACATATGGACTATCAGTAATTTCAACGCCGATTTTTGAAAATTCGTGACCGATTGGCCCCATAGAAAATGGAATAATGTACATTGTTCTGCCTAGCATACAGCCCTTAAATAAATCTAACATAATAGGTTTAAGCTCTTTAGGTGATATCCAATTATTAGTTGGTCCAGCATCTTGTTCTAGAGTAGTAGATATAAAAGTTCTCTTCTCAACTCTAGCGACATCACTTGGATCGGATCTAAATAGTAAACTATTAGGGCGTTTTTTTGGATTTAACCTAATAGCTTTTCCACTAGCTATACAATCTTCAGCTAGGTCTTTATATTGTTTTTGAGAACCATCCCATAAAACAATATCATTTGGTGAGCATAATAATTTGATTTCATTAATCCAATCATTAAGCACTTTGTTCTTTGTCATTTTGTTCTCCTTTAGTAATGAAATTATATTTATTGGTTAAATTATTAAAAATTTGTTATAATTGTAATAGAGGTGAATTATGGAAATAACAAATAAATATATAGCTCTATTAATCGATGCGGAAAATATTTCCTCAAACTATATAGAAAAAATTATCGATGAAGCAAATAAATATGGTACTCTTACAATAAGAAGAGTTTATGGGGATTGGACTACACCCCAATTAAACCCATGGAAAGTTAAAATAAATGAGTTCGGTTTAACACCTGTTCAACAATATGCATATACACGCGGGAAAAACTCATCAGACTTTACTTTAATAATTGACGGGATGGATATCTTGTACAAAGATAAAGTAAATGCCTTTTGTATAGTTACTTCAGATAGCGATTTTACAAAACTGGTTACCAGATTAAGAGAAGATAACATGTTTGTCTTCGGTATGGGTGAAAGTAAGACGCCGATTTCTCTAGTTAACTCTTGTGAAACTTTTGCATATTTGGATAAAATGGTTTCTCCAGAAGTTGAAGAAAAAGAAGAGAAAGAAGAGAAAACTGAAGTTAAGATTGTTGATCCTAAGAAAAACGTTAAATCAATTAGTTCAATTACTCCTAAAAGAAGAATCACACTTGAACTAAAAAATATTATTGAAGAAAATGCTGAAGAAGATGGTTGGGCATATTGGAGTTTGATAGCACAATTATTGCAAAAGAAGTTTCCTGGATTCCATCCGCGTAACTATGGTAGTAATA
>CAZZPD010000146.1:0-2860 GCA_964655885.1 uncultured Candidatus Izemoplasmatales bacterium
AAGGTTAAGCATATTGTGTTAATACTCCTGTAATGTATTCAGACATAAGCGGATATGCACCAGAATGGTTGAAATGGGTAGGATTATCTGTTTTAGCTATAGCAGTCGTGGCAATAGCTGTTGTAACTGCTGGAGCTGTTATTGCAGCTGCACCAGCTTTAGCAGCTTTCGCTCAAAGTATGGCATTTGCATTGACCGGTAGTTTAGCTGCTGGAGCGTTTGCAGCAAGCGTTGTCTCCTATGGAGCAGCAGCCATTGCAATATCAACTATTGCAATTGGATTAAACGAGGGAATAAATCTAATGACTGGTAATAATTATATGAGGAACGTAATGGGTGATAAAGGATATAATACGTTTAGTGCTACAGTTGGGTTTTTTGCATATTCATATATATTGGCTGGCTCGATGCTGCCTTATCCATCAACAGGAAACAATCAGCCAACTAATTTAAAATCAAGTATAACTTTGAATGCATCAAAATCAAACCCTGCGTCGGGAATGAGATTATTTAACTTGAATGATCCAAGAATGCCTGGATGGCTTGGGTGGTCAAAGTATCAAATGACATTTAGTGGGAATACAATCCATTATGTAGGGAATAGATACCTACAAGGTTGGTATCCATTCGAGATGTGGTTTGATTACAAAATAGTAGCGGAGAGTTTATGATGAAAGTACAAGTAGTTGATTTAAATCAATTTCAAGAATCTAATGGATGTTATTTTTCTAGAGATATTAACAATGATTATATTTTTGATGTATATGGAATTGTTAAAATCAAAAGATGTAAGTATGTCTTATTATATTTACACGATATTCAAGTTCTAAACTTTTTCAAACTTAATGAAAGTCTTCAAATAATTGATGATGATGTAAACTCAAAATGGATTATAACAAAGAAGTTTAAATCAAAATTAAGAATACAACAAGGTTTTAGTTCATATTTGCAAGATATTTTATATGAAGAGGTATATAGTCCAAAGTGGATGATAGAAGACGAAAAATTTTTTCTTGAATTAATAGAAAATCCTAGTCAAGCAAAGACCAAATTTTTTAAACATGAAGGAATAGACATGATAAAGTAATAAAGGGTAGTTAGAAAAGGCAAACAGACTCAATATAATTAATAGGTCTTATGATCTAAGTTTTAAGAGCGAAATATTGAGTCTAGCTGCTTTGAATAGCGGTTTTTTGTAAGTAGTTTAAATACTGTATAATAGATTCACAATGAGTCTGTTTGAATGGTAATACTATGAAAAAAAACAAGATAACCGCACTGTATTGTCGAATATCAAGAGAAGACGAACTAATACAAGAAAGTTCAAGTATAGAAACACAAAAAGCATATCTCAGTAGATATGCCAATAGCAATAAGTTTTATAACATTAGATATTATATAGATGATGGATATTCTGGTTCTAACTTTGATAGACCTGGATTTATGGAACTGAAAAAAGATATAGAGAATCAATTAGTATCAACAGTAATAACAAAAGATCTATCAAGACTTGGTAGAGATTATCTAACAACAGGATATTATATAGAGCATTATTTTCCTGTGAATAACGTTAGATATATAGCTATTAATGATCAAGTAGATACAGATAAAGAAGATAATGATTTTGCACCATTCCGAAATATTATGAATGAATGGTATGCAAGAGACATAAGTAAAAAGATTAGAAGTGCATATAAGACAAAGGCACTAAATGGAGAGTTTACTGGACCTTATCCATCATATGGATATAATAGAAATCCAAAAGACAAACACAAACTTGTAATTAACAAGAAACAAGCTGAAGTTGTTAGATTAATTTACAAGTTATACCTTGAAGGTGTAACAGTTTACAAAATATCCAAAATACTAAAAGAAAAGAAGATTCTAACACCAAGAGCTGGATTAAATAGAAAATATGATGTATATGTATCTGATAATGTAAAGAAATATCCTTATGATTGGGCTACCCAATCAATACTAAGCATTCTAAGGAATGAAGTTTACTTAGGTCATATTATATGTAATCGCCATCAAACAACCTCATTCAAAAGTAAGAAGTTAATGGTTAATCCAGAGAATGAGTGGATTATTATTAAGGATAAACATGAAGCAATAATTGATGCAAATCAGTTTAATGAAGTCCAGTTACTTATGCAAAGTAAGAAGAAAACTCATAGAATACCACATGAAAACATATTCAAAGGAAAACTAAGATGTAATGAATGTGGTAAAACATTAGCATTATCAATAAGACCTGATAGAGGTAACCACAAGAGTTTTGCCTGTAGTACATACAGAAGATATACAACTAGATGTACTAGTCATTACATTGCTTATGAATATCTAAGAGAACTAGTTTTAAATAAGATTAATGAAATGATTAATCTCAGCAAATTAGGTAGAACTAGATTTGTAACAGCGATTAAGAAAAGGAAATCATTAAACAAAAGAATAAAAGATTTAGAAGACAAAATGTTTGTAGAGAGTAAACGATTAAATGAAGTGGATGTATTAATTAAACGATTATTTGAGAAATATATAAACGATAAAATATCAGAAGAAAAGTTTTATGAACTTGATAGATTATATGATCAAGAAAAGATGACATTAATTAAAAACCAAAGAATTAATGAAACCGAAATGACTAATCTCAAGAACATAGAAAATGATATAAATTCATTCTATGATTTACTTGAATCATATGATAAATTAGAAGAACTAAAAAAAGAGGACATAACTCAATTTATCGAAAAATTAGTTATCCTCGAAAAAAAGAATAAGAACAAGAAGCGCATAGTTAAGGTCTATTATACACTTATTGGACTAGTGTAATGCTTATCTCTGAATACATTACTCCTGT
>CAZZPD010000147.1:0-2800 GCA_964655885.1 uncultured Candidatus Izemoplasmatales bacterium
AAGAAAAACCAAGTTAAACACTTGGTCTTTTATAAGTATAATTTGAATGTTATTTTAGGCCAAATAATTTAAGTATATCATTGTAAGTTATGAATAATAAGAAAGCCATCAATAGGAAAAACATTATAGTGTGTAATATGTTTTCAAATTTCTGATTTGGACGTTTCTTGGTTATAGCTTCGTATCCAATAAATACCAACCTTCCACCATCTAATGCAGGTATTGGCAACAAGTTAACAATTCCTAAATTTACACTTAAGAATCCAATCCAACTTAATAAAGAGATTATCCCGCCAGCCGCTGCCTGGCTAGTAATTGAGAATATACCCACAAAACCACTTAAATCTGATACTCCTACTTGATCATCAGAAGAAAACATTAATCCTAAGGTCTTGAATATTGAAGTACCTGCATGAACAAATGAACTTCCTGCACTTTCAAAGCTTCCAAAGAAACTAAATTTATTTGTTCCTATGATTCCAACACGCCAATAAAAGTAGTCATATCCTTGAGCATCTAATACTGCAGTCCCATATGCCACATACTGAATTGTTAGTTGTTCTGTCCCGCGCTCAACTACTATTTCTGTTGGATTATCTTCAGAAGAACCATCTTGGTGATCTGAAGCATAATTAATTACATCTTGCCATGAATTCATAGCTATTCCATCTATACTAATTATTATATCTCCAGACATTAATTCTGTATTGACATATAAAGGTGTATCAATAATCAAGTCTTCAGTTCCAAAAGTTGAAGTGAATCCTAATCCATAGAAAATATATTGAGGTGAAATTTCATCTAAAGTTAGTTCTTCACCATCGCGTTCAACAACAAAAATATAACTATCAGTAAATTTATCTAATTCACTTGATACCGAATTTATATCTCCATCCCAAGTTAAAACATCTACATCGTTAATTTTTAGTATTTTATCTCCAGCTAATAATACATCTGTCGCCGGAGCTTCATCAGAAACTTCACTAATAATTGTGCTATCTCCATCTGGAACCCCAATTGCCAATGAAATTATCAAAAACACAACAAATGCAAGTATAAAATTCATCAAAGGTCCACCAAAAGTAGCTAAAAATCTTTGCCATTTTGTTTTGTTAACAAAGCTTCTATCTTTTGGAGTAATCTGCAAGTGTTTCTTATCGATAACATACATTGCAGTTCTCTTTACAGAGTATTCATTAATGTATAATCTATTTCCTTCTTCGCTAGAAAGATCATATGATTCAACAACCACTTCTAAATAATCGTGATAGTTAGTATTACTTGCATCAACAACAATTCTATTAACGTAGTTGTCTTTATCAAATCCTAGTCTAACCTTCTGACCAATTTTAATAATATCAGATTCAATCTCTTCGCCTGCCATTGATACATAGCCACCAAAAGGAATAGCACGGATAGAGAAAACTGTTTCTCCGAATTTCTTACTCCAAAGTCGAGGTCCCATTCCAAATGAAAATTCATGGCACAATATTCCAGCTTTCTTTGCGAAAAAGAAATGTCCCAACTCATGAATATTTATAACAATACTTAAAACAATTAGAAAGATTAATATGTTTCCAATTGTTTGGAAAAAACTTAAGGTAATAAACATATATTTACTCCGATCTTTTATTCATACTTAGCATATATTGCGTTTTTAATTTCTTTATCAATTTGATATATTTCTTCTAAACTTGGTTCTGGTATTGTATTATGTGTTTCAATAGCCTCGATAATTAATTTGCCGATATCAAGAAACTTAATTTTTTTTGCTAAAAACAAACTAACAGCTGCTTCATTTGAGGCATTCAATACCGTTCTCATACTACCGCCGATTTTATAACAATCAATTGCCATTTTAAGCAAAGGATATCGATTAAAGTCAATTGGTCTAAAATTTAATTGTTTTAATATTTTGAAATCCAAAGAAGGGACTGAATTATTTACCCTTTCAGGATAAAACATTGCATAACTAATTGGTAAGCTCATATCATGATTAGCGAGTTGAGCTAAAATCGAATTATCAATGAACTCTACAAGTGAATGAACTATACTTTCGGGATGAATGACAGCTTCAATCTTATCTATATCTATATTAAATAAAAATGCCGCTTCAATAATTTCGAATCCTTTATTCATCATAGTAGCTGAATCAATAGTGATTTTATGTCCCATAGACCAGTTAGGATGATTTAAAGCGGCCTCTACAGTGACTTCATATAAATTTTCCCGTTCTAAATCTCTAAAGGCTCCTCCGCTCGCAGTAATAATCAATTTTTTGATTTTTTGATGATTTTCTCCGTTTAGGATTTGCCAAATTGCATTGTGTTCTGAATCAATAGGAAATAGATTTACTGGATGCTCTTTCAATAATTTTCTAATCAAATGACCACCAACAACTAAAGTTTCTTTGTTAGCTAAAAGAATGTCTCTATCAATTTTGACAGCTTCAACAGTATGCTTGGCTAAATTTTGACCATAAGAAAATCTGAATTTGAATTTACCTATTTCTTTAATAAGGTCAATGGGAAGATTAAACACCCCAACTTCTTGACATATTTTTTTACCTTCATTTAGTAAAATTTTGTCCATTTCTGCTTTGGTTTGAGCAACAACTTGCTCTATCTTGATTGGTTGAATACGACCATCGCGAATAAGTTTTTCTAAAGATAGTCGAGCTATTTCTCTCCTGGTGGAATCAAAAGAAGAGATACGAATATCATTAGTTTCGTCAAGCTCTATCTCAACACCAGTAGCTTTTTCAAAAGCCCTAATATTCCTACCTTCACGACCGATAATT
>CAZZPD010000148.1:0-2790 GCA_964655885.1 uncultured Candidatus Izemoplasmatales bacterium
CATCTACATAAGCAATTGGATTATTTAATAGAGCTGGATTATTTCTAATTTCATCTAATACTAATTTACCACCAGCACCAGCTCCAATAAGGAGTGTTCTTTTGCCAGCTAAATATACTTTTTTTGGAAAAATATAATTTATTACCCTCTTTAATATTCTTGGGATAATCATTAAGAAAACTTCAAATACAGTAGTGAATAGAATATATATTTCTGGAATAAACTCGAAATCTGGAGTTATTAAAGTAATCACAATTATAGCTACGTTCACGGCTGATACAGCTATAACAATTTTGAAAACTTCATCAAATCCAGCATTATCCAAGACTAATTTATATATTTTGAATACTGCATAAAAGATTATTTTTATAAGTGTTATTATAGGTAAAATAATTATGGCTCTAATATGACTAAACCCTTCAGCATTTGATAAAGTTAATGCCGCTATAGCTAGCCCATAAGTAGTCCATATAGCAAATATATCGTATATAATCATTTGCCATACTTTCATTCCGCCATTTCGTTTTGAAAGTCTATACTTATCAGACATATCTTACCTCCACTATATCTAGTAATTCAATTCTAACACAAGTACCTAGTATTTTCAATTAGAACACAAAGAACATAAGTAATCTTTTAGATTACTCTTTCAAACGATAACTAACTCAAAACAAGTAAGTTCGTTTAGGCGTGTTCCAACCTTTAGACCCTATCCATTTGGCATTGGGGTTACCTTTTCTTAATATATTTAACGCTGCGTTTAAGTCAGCGTTGATATAGATTCCATTCTTACTAACATATAAACCTCGTTTGGTTCTTCTACCACTAAATGAGGTTTTTTTAATAGTATCTAACTCTGGTAATTCATCTTGATCAATATACGATGACTTTGATGTATATGCTTCATTGATTACAGTTGTCTGTATTTCACAACCCTTAGCTAAGTAGATAATTCTGTCTCTTAGTCTAGCAATTGGTATTGATTGGGACCATTGGTTATATTGATCCGATAAGTTGATATCCTTGAATCCTTCATTATATCCAATGATGATGGTTCCCACATGATTGGACATTGCATGTTCGATTATCAGTTTCGCTGCTTTGTTTATACCATATGTCATTTGATTGTTTCGTTTCTCTATCAATGATATCATTCTTTTGGTTAATATCTTTTGACTTGGTCTTTTACTCCCTAGGTATGCAATACGTTTATGATATCGTTGATTCATGCTTTTTAGCTTTAATCCATCAATATGTAAATGTTCCCCATTACTTAATGCACAATATGCTAAGTTGTTATAGCCAAAATCAATTGACATTGTTTCTGTTTTTGTATTGGTATTTGTTTTTGGTTCTTCATCTTCTATGTAGGTATGAATCACTTCCATGTATTGGCCATCATATTTTGGTTTGATGGTGATTTCTTTTATTTGTTTATTTAGGATACATTTCGGTGTTTCTATTTGAAGATTGAATCCTTCCACTACATTTAGTTCTTTCCTTGACTTTATATCTAATTGGTTACTTATTTCCAATAACTGTTTAGATAGCTTCTTAATGAAGTTTCCTCTTGGTAATGTGTAGTAGTGCTTGTGTGGTTTATATACCATTCTATCTATTAAGGAATAATGTCCATTTTTCTCTAGATATCTTGGTAATCTTACTTTTTGATTCGTTTTTTGTTTTAACGAACCAAAAAATGCTTTCATTGCTTCATCCACTTTGCGAATGATTGTTTGACCTTGTTGGGTATTTAGTATTCTATAATGCTCACTTGATTTACTTAGTCGTTTATAGTTTTCTTCATAGGTTAAGTACTCTTTATGTTCTATGAAATGTTGTCTCACATTATAGAGTGCTTGATTATATAAACTCTTTGCGGAATGCATTAACATTAGCAGGAATTCTTTATCATTCTTTTTCAAATATAATCTTGTTTTAATCGCTTTGTATTGCATATTTTTCCTCCTTTCCAAATGACTTTTTATTACTTATATTATACCATTTTTGAGGGGAAACCTAAACACTATTCTATGTATTATATATTATTATGTTTATATGGGAATACAATTTCCTATTATATAAAAAAGGAGCTTATTAAAGCCCTTTTTAATGTCTATAAAATTTCAAAGTAAAATTCAACGCCGTTCTTCATATTGATAACACCATACTTATATCCAAGCATATCCAAAATTGTACGACATATTGATAAGCCTAAACCCTGTCCACCATAACTTCTCGTCCTTGCTTTATCAACCTTATAGAAACTATCCCAAATATTATTTATCTCTGATTCTGGTATGTTAACTCCTGAATTAAAGACACTGATCCTTATAGCCCTATTTTTAGTGGTTTCTACCGATATTATTATTTCTTTATTATCATCAACGTGATTAATCGCGTTATTTATAAAATTAGTTAAAACTGTCTGTAATTGTTCATAATCAGAGTTAATATCTTTGTCGATTACTTGAGTCTTGAATGTTATTTTTTTCTCTTTTGCGATCAGACTAAATAAATTCACAGTATCTTCAATTAAATAACTTAAATTAAAATCTTTTAACTCTAATTGAGCGTTACCACTTTCAATCTGAGAAAGGTTTAATAAATCCATAACTAATTTGTTCATCTTGTTTGTTTCGTCTAAAATAATATTCAAATATTCTGTCTTCGTTTCGGTGTCAATATCCGTTAATTTTAAAGCTTCAGAATAACCCATAATCAATGATAGCGGGGTTTTTAGTTCGTGTGATGCGCTCGCTATAAACTCTCTTCTCATTTTATCAATAT
>CAZZPD010000149.1:0-2768 GCA_964655885.1 uncultured Candidatus Izemoplasmatales bacterium
ATTCCTTCACAAACGATAAGTAATCCAGAAGATTTTATTATACCTGAAGATCCTACGCTATCTGAAAGTATATTTATGGGGTGGTTTTTAGATAGTGAGTGTACAACACCTTTTTATCTTGAACTTTTAGATGGAAATGATATGACTTTGTATGCAAAATTTATACCTAGCATGTATACCATATCTTTTTATGAGTATGATTTAACTTTAATTGATACTATTTCAGTTGAATTAGGAGCTGATTTAAGTCAAATTACTTATCCTACTGCATTAGAAAGAGAAGGATATAATTTTATTGGTTGGTCAGAGGTTTTACCTAATTACATGCCAAATGAAGATTTTGATTTGGTTGCTGAATATCAAATTATTATGTATACTATCAATTACTTCTTTAATGATGAATTATATAGTTTTGAAGATCTTAATTATAACGAACTTCCTACATTACCTGTAATTACTGGGGATGAATACTTTATCTTTGATGGATGGTATCTAGATAATAGTAAAACAACTATATATAATGAATCTAGTCCTCTAACACAAGATATTAATCTTTATGGTTATGATTTGATTGACTATGATCCTACTTTCTATACAGAATATAATAGATTATATCCTAATACTGAAGTTGGAGAATATGTTGGTGTATTTGGTTATGTTACGAATATTATAGAGAATGGATATGTTTTAAGTAATGGATATTACTCAGTATATGTTTATTCAGAAGATTCAGTTACGTTTGGTGATGAACTAAAAGTATTAGGTGTGTACACCTTAGAAAACAATCAATATTCAATTAAGAATTTATATATGCAAGAAACTTTATCGATTGATAATGGATTTGCATTAGATATTACTGCTTCTCAAGTAATGTCACTAACAAATCTAAATGATCCTAACAGTTTATTAAAAGGAAAATTATATCAGGTTACTGGTTATGTTAAATATAGTAATAACGAGTATACCTTGGAAGATTCATATGGTAGTAAAATATATATAACGAATCAATCAAGTAATGCTTCATTAAGTTTTTTAAATAATTACGTTGATTTAGAAGTAACAATTGAAATATTCTATTTTGATACATTTGATGATAAAGTATATTTTGGATTTGATTATTTAAACTGTGGTATAAATGTTGAAGTGGCTCCAGGTGAGTGGTATGAGCCATTAATGGATGTTAATGCTTTAATCGACTCGATGCCGATTGTTGCATGGAGTAGTTTAGATTTCCCTATAACTGGGCCTAATGGTAGTGATTACGTCATCACTTCAAATGATCATGAAATGTTTAATGACGCTGGTGGTTTCTTAGGAATAAGAAGTGAAACAAGAACTGTAACATTTACAGTTACAGCTACTAAAAGTATATATTCTTATACAAATACTTTTGATGTGATTGTTCCTAGAGAATTAACATTTGATGAGTATTATAATTCTTTAGATGATTATTACTACATTATTGAAGGAATTGTTTATACAAAGAATGAGTTAGGTGCTTTTATTCATGATGGAAATAATAACTATATATTTATTTCTAGTGAAGATATAGAGAATGAAGTAAATATTGGTGATATGATTCGGGTGATGGGACATAAATCAGTTTCTGGTTATTATGAGTTAGAAGTTGTTTCATCGAGTAACCCTATGCCTAGTGCTATTGACGCTGATATTAAAGATTTTTATGATGATTCGATTAAAAATGGTCAAATAGTTAATTTAACATGTTCTATTAGTGTAGATAATTTAAACAGAGTTTATTTAGGTAATTTAATTGATATGTCACTATATGTTCATGACGCTAGTCATACATTCCCACTACTAGGATTTGATGGTGAATATGTTAATATTCAAGTCGTTAAATATAATGGAAGATATGTATTCTATGAAGGAATTAGCGATGATGTTACAATTGCTAATCCATTAAGTGATTTAGAGAAAATAGATTTGATTTTAGACTATTTAGATAGATATATGCCTGAGTATAATAATCTTGAATACAACATGCATTTACCTACAAGCACGTTAGATTCTACAATTACTTGGCATTCTTCTAATAGTGATGTGATTACTGACTTAGGAGAAGTAACTATGATTATGGGAGCTTCTAGGAGCGCTACCTTAACCGCAACCATTACAATGGGAGATGAAACAGCTACTGCTTCTTATGTTGTTACTGTAAGAGACAAGTATGATATGAGTCCTACTAGTATCCATTTTGCTTTAATTGAAGATGATGGTGTTAGAATAAAGATTAGTGGGTATGTTGCAGCGATTTATGAAGATAGAGTTTATCTTCAAAATGGAGATGATTTCTTATACATCAACACTTATCTAGGAGATGATTTTGTAATAGGAGATTTTATAACTATTTGGGGCGAAATGAGTACTAGCAATAGTACGGGATACCCAAAAAGAGAAATGATAAATGCTACATTATATAGTGTAGAAACTACATATTTTTATGATTCAGATCCTATTGTTTTATCAAGTCCAGTTTATCTAGGCTATACAGATCAAACCCTATTTTACTACAGTAAGTTATATCAAGCTGATTTAACAATTGTTAGTATGGATGATGGAACAGGTTTGGCTCACTTTGCTTGTTTTGGGGATATTCATATTGTCTTTAATCCTGATGATTATATTTCATACTTTGATAGATTTTATGACGTAGGGGATACAATTACTCTAGAATTCATTATGCATGAATATCAAGATGGAAATGTATTGATAACTAATGTTGTCTTCCCTGAATTGCTTGATGG
>CAZZPD010000150.1:0-2736 GCA_964655885.1 uncultured Candidatus Izemoplasmatales bacterium
TGAAATAGCATCTTACCTTTGGATATTTGCAACTTAGTTTAAGTTTCCTTGCAATTATTTCCATCAGATTATAAAATACACCCATCAAATTGAAGGGAGAATTTAAAATGAAATTAAATAAGATATTATTAGTTGCGTTTGTAAGTGTTATATCATTATTCGCTTTTGTGAGCTGTACAGATAATAATTCTGTATTAAACGACTTGCTAAGTGCAACTAACAAACTAGAAACTGTATCAGATTCATATATGTCTACAGAAAGTGAAACTATTAATCAAATTCAAGATTTAAGTTACGCTAATTCAAATGGTTACTTAATGGAACTATCTGAAACTGAAAGTGAGTTATCAATATTTATTGATTTAAGATTTCAGCTAATAGATATTCATCAAGAGATTTTAGATCAAAGGCTAATTATTAAGGATTTAAGAGAATCTATAAGAGATTCAGTTATAACCTTAAAAGATGGTAATTACATGTTGCTAGATGATGATAAAGATTCGATAAGAATTAGCATAGATACTCTTAAGACTTATAGGTTGAATCTATTAGATACACAAGGTCAAGCATACGCTAGAATTTATGAATTAAGAGGCACTTACATTAGAGATAATCTAAGTAATATAAATCAGGTATTTACTGAGGTATTAGAAGTGCTAGAATATCGTTTAGTTATACTAGAAAACGCTATTGAAGATCTTACATCAATTGATGGATTATTATTAGAATATTTGGAGAGTTAAAATGAAGATAAGTATAGTTGAATCAACGAAAATTGAAGAGACTGAAGTTATAATTAAATGCAAAGAAAAGAATGAACAAATCATTGAAATAGAACGTTCTTTGACATACTTAAATAGAATTATAACTGGCAAGATTGATGGAAGAAACTATACCTTAAAACCTCAACAAATATATTATTTTGATTCAATTGATAATCGAGTATTTGCTTATACAAAATCAAATGTTTATGAGGTAAATCAAAAACTATATCAAATAGAAACAATGTTTGATGATACTCCATTTATAAGGATTAATAAAAGCATGATATTGAATATCGATAAAATTATAAGCTTCTCATCCGCTATTAATGGTCGGATGGAAGCGACTCTAAGAAACAATGAAAAAGTAGTTATTTCAAGAAAGTACGTTCCAATCCTTAAACAATTACTAGGGGGGCAAAAATGATGAAAAAATATTTGAATACATTTGCCAAAACATTTTTCTTTTCTAGTTTACCCTTTATAGTTTTAAGCTTCTTTATTATGAGGAGAACTGAAATAGATATGCTCTATGTAAGAGTAACTATCGGCAACATATTATTCTCGTTATTTATCAGTTTAGCTATAACAATATTCAAGTCAAATAAAGGCAATGGCGTTGTTAACGCAGTTCTAGGATATATATTGATATTACCTGCACTAATTGTATTTAGAAGAGTATTTGGTGAATACTTATTCTCTAGTGTATGGGTAATATATATCATTATGGTAGTTGTTGGAATCATCTATGGAGTTGCTTTATTAATAGCTTCAAAAAAATATAAATCTGAAGTTGATGAATTGAATCGTTTATTATTAAAAAAAGAAAATCCAGAAGAACTGGATGATGATGAAATAGAATAAAAAGAAAGTCGTAATCTAGTGATTACGACTTTTATATTATATTGTAAATAAATCTTTTAAATAATTAAAATCATTGGATTTTTCTAAAGCAAGCATTAGAAGAAGTCTCGCTTTTTGTCCGTTTAGAGACGGTGCTAATATACAACCTAATTCAGTTAGATATTTACCACCACCAACATAACCATACGAATCTAAAACTCTACCTGATGGACATCTAGAACATATTATAACTGGAATATTTTTGGATAAAGCATGCTTTATACCATCAATCATCATTGGTGGTAGATTACCTCTACCAAGAGCTTCAATAACAAATCCATTTGTTTCTTTGTTAATAAGGAACTCCATTACGGAAGAATCTTGACCAGCATAAGCTTTAAGAAGGTATACGTTATATGTAAGTGATTCAACAGGAACATGTTTTCTTACATAAGAAATATTTCTGTGAAATAAAACTTCTTTATTATCAACTACACCAACAGGACCATAGTCTAATGATTTAAATGTATCGAGTGAAAGCGTATTTGTTTTAGTAACTTCGGAAGCAGCGTTAATTTGATCGTTCATCACAACTAACACTCCGCGACCTCTAGTTTTAGTTGACTTAGCAACTAAAATTGCGGAGACTAAATTGTTGATTCCATCAAAACCTAATTCTGAACTTGACTTCATCGACCCAGTTACAACAACAGGAATATCAGTATCCAAAACTGTATCTAAAAAGAAAGCAGTCTCCTCTAAAGTATCTGTCCCATGAATGATAACAAAACCAGTTGGATCATTCTCTACAATTAATTTTTTGATTAGAAGCGAAATCTCTAACATCATGTTAGGGGTTATTGAAGGAGAAGGAACTTCTGAAAATTCAATTACTTCTAACTCATTATATAAATCTGAATTTAACAAGCTCTGCATTATTTGTTCAGCTGATAGTGCAGGTTTAACTGAATGACTAATGTCATCAATCCTCATAGAAATAGTACCACCTGTGAAGATCATAAAAATCTTACCCAAATTGAATCACCTCGTATTCCAAAAATATTATATCATAGTTACAGTAAATCTCAGATATTAAAATCGAAAAAAACCTATATGTCTACACCATTTTTTA
>CAZZPD010000151.1:0-2725 GCA_964655885.1 uncultured Candidatus Izemoplasmatales bacterium
TTTTCAAATTCAGCAGGTAATTTCATTAAAAATTCAACTTCTTCACTAGGTCTTTTCCAGTTTTCTGTTGAAAAAGCATATACACTTAACGCTTTAACTCCTAGTTCACTAGCAGCTACGGCTACTTTTCTTATATTCTCAGTACCTACTTGATGTCCATAAGTTCTAGGCATAGCACGTTTCTTCGCCCATCTCCCATTTCCGTCTAAAATAATAGCAATATGGTTTGGTATATTTAATTGTTTGTTATCTTTAATATTCATAATAACCCCCAATGTGACACTAAAATTATACTATATTTTTTGTGATTATTCTATGATTTTTATTTTTTAGAACTGTTACAAAAAATATAAGGCTATTGCTAGCCTTATATATGCATAATATCTTGTTCTTTTTCTTTGAAATCATGATCAATTCTTTCAGTGAACTTATCTGTAAGTTCTTGAACTTGATCTTGATAGTATCTTAAGTCGTCTTCAGTAATATCAGAAGCTTTTTCCATTTTCTTATAATGTGCAATGGCATCTCTTCTAATATTTCTAATAGCTACTTTAGAGTCTTCAGCCATTTTATGAATTTTTTTAACTGAATCTCTTCTGTTTTCTTCAGTTAATGGTGGTAAAATTAATCTAATCCCAATACCATCATTTGTTGGAGTTAAACCAATATTAGCTCCAAAAATAGATCTTTCTATTTCTCCTACTAAAGATTTATCATAAGGTTTAATATAAATTTGTGTAGCTTCAGGCACTGAAACAGTAGCTACTTGGTTAATTGGTGTATCAACCCCATAATAATTAACTGTTATTCTTTCTAACATTTTCGGGTTTGCTCTACCGCTTCTTACAGTTGTAAAATCTCGATGAAGAGATTCTATTGTATGTTCCATTTTTTCTTCTGCTTCTAATAAAATCATTTCAGGCATATTAATCACTCCTTATCATTATTAATTAAAGTTCCAATGCTTTTTCCAAGTAAAGCATTTTTTATATTTCCTTCTACATTTAAATCAAACACATAGATTTTTATCTTGTTGTCCAAACATAATGCAGCGGCTGTTGAATCCATAACATGAAGTCTTTTTTCTAATATTTCCTTATGAGTAAGTTCTTTAAATTTTTTAGCATCAATATTTTTTCTTGGATCTTTATCGTACACACCATCTGTACCATTTTTTGCCATTAGAATCATTTCTGCCCCTAACTCAGCTGCACGTAGTGCCGCTGTAGTATCGGTAGAAAAATATGGATTCCCAGTTCCTCCGCCAAAGATTACTACTCTCCCTTTTTCAAAATGAGATAAAGCTTTTCGTCTTATGTATGGTTCAGCTACTTGAGGTATATTTAAAGATGTCATAACTCTAGTATTAACACCATATGATTCCAATGAATTTTGAAGAGCTAGCGCATTAACAATTGTTCCAATCATACCCATATAATCAGCACTTGATCTTTCAATACCCATTTCACTAGCTTGTTTTCCTCTAAAGATGTTTCCACCTCCGACAATAACTCCTATTTCATAAGTACCTATTTCATAAGCATCTTTTAATTCTTTAGCTATTTTTTTAACAACAGTAGGATTAATACCCATACCATTATCACCAGCAAAAGCTTCTCCACTTACTTTAATCATTACTCTTGTTTTTGCCATATACTCTCCTCCTTATTTTTTAAAAAAAAGGACATACTATGCCCTTTAAATTATCTTGCTTGGTTCATAACTTCTTCTACAAAGTTATCTTCTTTCTTTTCAATACCTTCTCCAACCGCTAAGCGGACAAATGAAACAATCTTAGAACCTTTTGATTTAACATATTGTTCTACAGATTGATTAGGGTCTTTTACAAATGGTTGACTTAATAAGCACATAGCTTTAAAGTTCTTGTTAAGTCTACCCATAACCATTTTTTTAATAATATCTTCTGGTTTTGGTTTATCTGCTTCAGCATTTTCATTTAAAGCTGTGTTTGTTAAAACTTCAGTTTCATGAGCGATAAATTCTTTTGAAATATCATTTCTAGAAAGATAAGCTGGGTTTGACGCAGCAACATGCATAGCAACATCTTTTGCAGTTTCAAAATCAGCATTATCTAATACAGTTAAAGCTGCAATTTTTCCACCCATATGCATATAAGCACCAAATTCTTGATTATCATTTTTTGCTACAACAGAGAATCTTCTGAATGTTAAGTTTTCTCCAATTGCAGAAATTGATTCTAATAAGAATTCTTTTAATGATTTTCCTTCAACCGCTACTTCTAAAGCACATGCTTCACATGTAGCATCACTTGCTAATAATGCATCAGCAATTTTATTTGTTAAATTAACAAAATTATCGTTTTTCGCAACGAAATCTGTTTCACAATTTAATTCAAATATAATAGCCTTATTTCCTTCTGTTTTTACAACACAACTACCTTCAGCAGCAATTCTTGATGCTTTCTTAGCAGCCTTAGCTATTCCTTTTTCTCTAAGCCAATCTACAGCTTGTTCTATATTTCCTTCAGTTGCAACTAATGCTTTTTTACAATCCATCATTCCAGCACCAGTTTTATCTCTTAGTTCTTTAACTAATTTAGCAGTAACTTGCATTTTTTCCTCCTTAATACACATCATTATAATATTATCATATTTTTAATATCAATACAATGTGATATATATAATATATTTCTTTTTAAAAGGGAGCAAAAACGCCCCCTCAGTATTACATAACTTTTTCTAAT
>CAZZPD010000152.1:0-2651 GCA_964655885.1 uncultured Candidatus Izemoplasmatales bacterium
GCATTTGGACCTACTGTTTCTAAACTACAATATTCAAAAAAATCATCTAAATCATTAAGCGTAAAAGGTCTTAATATTAACCTTTCTGTTTCTAATGTTTTCATTATAGGCACTCCGATACAATTAATCCTTTTGATTGAATATCTAAATGCTTTCTAGCATCTAAAATTATTGTTTTGGTATTATTGACAGTTTCTTTTAATAAATTAGAGTAATCATAATGTTTTTCAAAGTGTTTTGCTTTCTCTATAGTAGGTTTAATGATTGGTCTTTTTGGAACATAAACTGTACAGCAATCACTAAACGGTTTATTAGATATTGTTAATGTATCAATTTTAGCAGCTATCTTAACAATTTCCATTTTATCAAAAATAGCCAATGGTCTAATAATTAATTGATCAGTTACATCTTGAATTGTTGCCATTGATTCTATCGTTTGAGAAGCTACTTGCCCAATTGAGTCTCCTGAAATTAATACTTTGCAGTCATTTCTTTTAGCTACTTCAGAAGCAATTCGATACATCATTCTTCTCATGATAGTAATCATATAAGATTCTGGTGTATTAAAAATAATTTGTTCATGTAGTTTTTGAAAAGGAACCATATGTAATTTAATCTTGTAATTTGGTGCGAAATTTGCTAATTTTTCAGTTAAATCTATTACTTTTTGAGCTGACTCAATTGATGTCATAGGTGTAGATTCATAGTGAATACATTCTACTTCTAATCCTTTTTTCATTGCTAAATAAGCGCTAACTGGTGAATCTATACCTCCACTTAACAAAACCATTGCTTTTCCACCAATTGATACAGGAAACCCTCCCATACCAGGTATTCTATTAGTATATAAGTAAGTAGCGTCTTTTCTAACTTCAACATTAAGCGTTAATTCTGGATTTCTAACATCAACAATCAGATTTTCTACTTGAGTTAAAATTCTTTTACTTAGCTGTTGAGAAATTTGTATCGATGTCAAAGGGATGCTTTTGTCTGCTCTTTTAGTTTCAACTTTAAATTTAGTAACGCACCCTTCAGTTGATTCCTTAACTAATTCAATACCGATTTTAGCTATATCATCTAAGTCATACTCACACTTAGCAACTTTACTATATGAAGAAATACCTGAGATGGTATCAAGTATTCTTATAACATCTAATGGATCTGTTTTTTTAAGTTTTATATATACTAAATCATGTTGGAATTCTATATCTACATCTAGTTCTTGAAACTTAAATCTTATTTGATTATTTAATGTTTGTTTAAATTGAGATTTATTTTTTCCTTTAAGATTTAAATCTCCATATCTTATCATTACATATTCGTACATTTTATACCTCACTATTAACATAATTATTTTAACATATTTGTTGTTAATACACTAAATATAAATTATAATATTTACTGAAAGTGGTGATTTCTATGGATAAATATAAAAAATTAATTGAAAACTCAAAATTCTATTTAGATTCTAACTTAAGAACAGTTACAAACCTTTCCAATTTATCTGCTTATCTTTATGATAATCTTGATGATATTAACTGGGCTGGATTTTACCTTTTTGATGGAGAAGAATTATACTTGGGTCCTTTCCAAGGAAAACCAGCTTGTACTAGCATTAAAATGGGTAGTGGAGTCTGTGGAACTAGCGCAAAAAAAAGAGAAACATTGGTAGTTGATGATGTTCATAAATTTAATGGTCATATCACCTGTGATTCAGTATCTGAATCAGAGATTGTTGTTCCAATCATAACTAAAAATGGTGGCTTATTTGGGGTTTTGGATATCGATAGTCCTATGTTAAAAAGGTTTGATTTAGAAATAAAAAAAGCTCTAGAAATCATCGTAGATTTTTTAGTTGACATATTATAGTCTATAAGTTATAATATCTTGTGCGCATGTAATAAAAAGCAGTTGT
Organism: uncultured Candidatus Izemoplasmatales bacterium; assembly: GCA_964655885.1. GTDB lineage: Bacteria > Bacillota_I > Bacilli_A > Izemoplasmatales > Hujiaoplasmataceae > 4572-104. The sequence continues at coordinate 1,916 of CAZZPD010000152.1, forward strand.
TTTATAGTAAATTAAGAGTTGATTGTTCCATTAATAAAGGTTTGGTAGTACTGTTAACTGCTTAACAAGAAACCATCAAAATAATCAACATAAATTATTGTAGAGCTCCTCTATTACAACGTAATAAAATTAAAGGAGGAAAATATATGTCAAGGTATACTGGATCTAGTTGGAAAATTAGTAGACGTTTAAACTATTCAACTTCAGAAACTGGAAAAGAATTAAACAAGCGTCCATATGCACCTGGTCAACACGGACAAAAGAGAAGAAAATTATCAGAATATGGTCTTCAATTACAAGAAAAACAAAGAGTTCGTTTTACTTACGGTGTAAATGAAAAACAATTTAGAAAAACTTTCAACGAAGCAAAGAAAATGAGCGGTAAACAAGGTTCTAACTTCTTATTCTTATTAGAATCAAGATTAGATAACTTAGTTTATAGAGCTGGTTTTGCGAGAACAAGACAACAAGCTAGACAATTAGTTAATCATGGTCACATTCAATTAGATGGTAAAAAAGCATCAATTCCATCAATTAGAGTTAGACCTGGTCAAGTTATTTCTTTAAAAGAAAAATCTAAAGACTTAGTTGTTGTTAAAGAAGCTTTAGAAGCTGTTGTTGTAAGACAAGAATATATCGCTTTTGATGAAAACAAGAATGAAGCTACTTACACAAGATTGCCAGAAAGAGCTGAAATCTTACCAGAAATCAAAGAAAACCTAATCGTTGAGTTATA
>CAZZPD010000153.1:0-2640 GCA_964655885.1 uncultured Candidatus Izemoplasmatales bacterium
GGAGCGGCGTTAGCTACATTATTAGCACATATATTTATGTTGCCAATGTTACTATATTTCTTAGTTAAATCAAAAAAAGGATTAACAGTATCATTTAAAGTTTCACATATCAATATTCCAATCATTAAGGATATTTTTAAAATAGGATTACCTGCATCAACAGGACAATCAATTCAAGCTGTAGGATTTATAGTATTACAAGCCTTTATATATTCTTATACTGAAGCAGTAACGTCAGCTTTCTTTATAGGAAATAGAATTAATTCAATTATTATGTTTCCTGTATCATCTATTAGTGCAATTGTGGCCGTTTATGTTGCTCAAAATATAGGAGCTGGAAATATTAAAAGAGCTAAGAGCGCAGTAAAGCAAGGAATTTTAATGAGTGTATTATTTATGGCAGTAGGGGTATTGTTAATTATGCCATTTAGAACAGTATTAGTTGAAATATTCACTCATAATCCAGATACAATTATGTATGCTACTGAATATATGATTTATGTAGGTATAAGTTTGCCATTTGTAGGTATATTCCAAAATTACTTATCAACTTTCCAAGGAAGCGGAGATACAAATTTCTCATTCTGGTTAGCAATTATAAGATTATGGGCGTTTAGATTACCGCTTGTTGCTGGATTTATATACTTAACTGATTTAGGACCTTCAGGAATTTGGTTAGCGATGCTAATAAGCAATCTATTAGCGATTATTGTGGGTACATATTTCTATTCAAAAGTTAAATTTTTACCAAAAATTAGATTAGCAAGACAAAGTTAGGAGAAATTATGAAAAATATTGTTATGCCAGATTATAATAAATGCTTGATGAATATAAGTACATCAATATTAAGACATTATAATGTAGAAACCAAGTTTTCTACGCTGCCAAACTTAGACTTTGAATTAAATAAAAACTATCGTAATGTTATTGTTATACTTGTTGATGCCATGGGGTCAGAAATCTTAAATAAGAATTCTGAAGAAACAGTATTTTTAAGAGGAAAAATGATAGATACTTTAACATCTGTTTTTCCATCAACTACAGTAGCTGCTACTACAAGTATTTTAACTGGCAAACCTCCAGTAAATACTGGTTGGATTGGCTGGCTTCAATATGTAAAAGAAGAAGATAGATCAGTAATATTCTTCTACAATAAAGATTTTTATGACAATGATTATGAATTTGATTATAATGTGGGAGAAAGATACGCTCCTATAACAAAAATATATGAATTAATAGAAAAAAATAGTCCAGATGTTCTTGCTAAAGAGATATTTCCTGAATTTAGGGTGCCTGAACATAAAAAATTTAATGATATATGCAATACAATAATCAAAGAAACTAAAAACGATAAAAAGAATTTTATCTATGCTTATTGGGATAAATTGGATACATATTTACATCAAACGGGGACGGAATCTAAAAAAGTTAAGACACACTTAAAAGAAATAGATCAAGATATTAAGAATTTATGTAATGAATTAGGTGATGATTCTTTAGTGATCATTACAGCTGATCATGGACAAATTGATATTGAAGAAATCGTATTATTTGAGTATAAAGATATTACAGATACTTTTAAACATAATCCTTCAATTGAAGCTAGAGCTACAGCGTTTTTTATCAAAGAAGGATTAGAAGAAAAGTTTGTAAATAGTTTTAATAAACATTTTAGAGATAAATTTATATTGATTAAGTCATCAGAGTTTTTGGAAAGTAAGTTTTTAGGCGATGATGAAGTACAATATAAAGTGAAAGAATTTTTAGGAGATTATTTTGCAATTGCAATAGATAAATATTCATTTAAATTAGTAAATTCTAAAAGAGGGTTTGCTGCTCAGCATGCAGGATTAACTAAAGATGAAATGTTAATACCTCTTATTGTTCATTCTCCAAAAAAATAAGCCACATAAGTGGCTTTTTCTATTTCAAAGAATTCATCATGTGTTCTGCAGTTGATGAGTTTGTTGCTAAAGGTATTTTATAAACATCGCTTAATCTTAGTAATGCACTTACATCAGGTTCATGAGGTTGAGCTGTTAAAGGGTCTCTAAAGAAAAAGATTAAATCGATATCTCCATTAGCTACTCTTGCACCTATTTCTTGGTCTCCACCTAAAGGTCCCGACCTAAAACATTTAATATTTAAACCTGTAGCAGCAATAATTTTATGTCCCGTAGTACCGGTGGCTACTAAATCATGTTTTTTCAATATATCTTTATATTTACTTGCAAATTCTAGCATTTCAGGTTTCATTTTATCGTGAGCAATAAGGGCTATTTTCATAATTTTATGTTCTCCTTTTTGTTACTATTCATTAATATTATATCATGTTAAGTTTATATGTAATGTTTTTTTAAAAAATCAAGAAAAATATTCTTGCTTTTTAAAAATCGATTTGATATAATGTAATAGCGTCAAATTAAATATTTTTGGAGGGGTAGCGAAGTGGCTAAACGCGGCAGACTGTAAATCTGCTCCCAACGGGTTCGGCGGTTCGAAACCGTCCCCCTCCACCACTAGAAAAGTTATCAGTCATTGTGGCTGTTTTTTTTATAAAAAAAGAGCAGAATAAAATCTGCTCTAGAATGGTAATATTACATTTGTTTGGTATAACTTAATAATTGATGCAATCTCCGC
>CAZZPD010000154.1:0-2621 GCA_964655885.1 uncultured Candidatus Izemoplasmatales bacterium
ACAACATTCTTAGTGGGACCATTTATCGATAGAAATTCAAGAGTTAAAATCATTTATCTTATTGATTTTTTCTATTTTGTATTCTTTACATTCTTATCAATCATATTATTTAGAGATTATTTTAACATATTTGTGTTTACTATCGTAGGTGGAGCATTAGGTGTAGTTGATACAATTTATCAAATCGCATATATGAGTTTATTCCCAGAAGTAATTGAAGGGAAAAACAACACTCAGGCATATTCAATCTCAAGTCTGATATGGCCGATTTCAGCGGCTATTATGGCTCCAGTAGCTGCTTTCTTAATTGATAATATTGCATATGGTGTTGCAATCCTCATGACTTTTAACGCAGTGACATTTTTAGTTACAGCGATTATGGAAACAACCATAAAAGTTAAAGAACATTTAAACACATCAGAACCAGTGAAATTTAAATTTTTAATCGACCTAAAAGAAGGATTTAAATACTATAAACATGAAAGAGGAATATTAGGAATTGCATTGTTATTTATGGTGTTTTCATTTGTCTATTCAATATCAGGATTATTACGAATGCCATTCTTTATTGAGCATGACGTATTCACAATTCAACATTTTTCATACCTAGTTTCTGCTGGTGCTATTGGTAGAATTATTGGTGGACTAATCCATTACCGATATAAATTACCTAAGAATAAAAAATATCTTATAGCAGTTACTGTATATTTTACAGTTGAAATATTAAGCGCTATCACCTTATTAAGTCCTTATATTTTAATGATTATCTTTAGTTTCATCGTAGGATTATTATCAGTAACATCATTTAACATAAGGATGAGTGCTACTCAAACTTATGTACAATCATCTATCAGAGGTAGAGTGAATTCAGTATTTCAGTTATTGTGGAGTTTTGGAGCGATCATTGGATTCATAGTTGCTGGATTTGTTGCTGAGTATACAACCATAGGTTATGAATATATAATATTATCTGCAGCTGCTGTAAGTATTCCAGCAATTCTACTTATACCAGTAAGAATGAGAAAAGACTTTGAAAATATCTATAATGTTGATGTTTAAGATAAAATCTTTATTTGAACATAATAAATATATTAAAAATGGAATCTGCATATTTAGTTATGCAGATTTTTTTATTTTTTTTATTGATTTAACATATATATGTTAAAATATAAACTATAGATTAGAGGTGTATGATGAAAGAATTAAGAAATCAAATTGATATAATCGATAAAAGCATTCAGAACCTTTTTTTAGAAAGAATGCAGATAGTTAAGAAAGTTGCTTTACATAAAAAAGAGAATAATTTACCGGTATTTGATGAAGAAAGAGAAAAAGAAATTATAAAAAAAAATATTGATAGCATAGACAATTTAGAATTAGTTGATTTGTACAAAGAATTCTATGTAAAAATGCTTGAGATATCAAAAATATATCAAGAAAGGATCATTGAGGATTAGACTATGAGATACATTGATTTAAGAAGTGACACAGTAACTAAATTAACTCAAGAGATGAGAGAAGCGATGCTTACAGCCCAAGTAGGAGATGACGTTTTTAGTGATGACCCTACCGCGAATGAATTAGAACAATTAGTAGCTAATATGATGGGGAAAGAAGCAGGTGTTTTTTGCCCATCAGGAACGTTTTCAAATGAATTAGCATTATATACTCATTGTAATCAAGGAGATGAAGTTATCCTTGATCAGGAAGCACATATAGTTGTTCATGAATCAGGAGCTTCTCCTGTAATTAGTGGTGTTCAGTTATTTACATTAGAAAGTAATCAAAACCGTTGGGATTTAGAAAAACTTGAAAGAACAATTAAAAAAAGAAACTTATCACAAGCAGGAACAAAACTAATCAGCTTAGAAAATCCATTTAACGGAAGAGTCTTACCACTAGATTATTTAGAAAAAGTATACAATATAGCAAAAAAACATGATGTTGCAGTCCATCTAGATGGAGCTAGAATCTTTAACGCAGCCACAGCCTTAAATGTAGATGTAAAAGAAATAGCTAAATATGGAGATACTGTAAGTGTTTGTTTATCTAAAGCACTAGGTGCTCCAGTTGGAACAATTCTAGTTGGGTCAAAAGAATTTATTCAAGAAGCAAGAATGAAAAGAAAACAAATGGGCGGAGGCATGCGCCAAATTGGTATTTTAGCAGCTTGCGGAAAAATTGCAGTAAATAAGATGTCTAAAAGACTTTATATTGACCATGAAAATGCTAAATATATGGAAGAACTATTTGATGAAATACCTAATATAAAAATTGATAAAACACAGAGAGATATCAATATGGTTTTCTTTGATATTGATGATGATAGAAAATATGAATTACATAAATACATGCTTGAAAACGGAGTAAAGATTATTGAATATGAAGGAGTTTTTAGATTTGTAACTCACTATGATGTTGATAGATCTGACATCAAAAAAGTCGCAGATTTATTAAAGAAATTCTTTTCATAATTTTACATAAATATATATAATATTTATACTATATTAATAACATATGTTGTGTTATAATATCTTTTGGAGAAAAATACGATACGGAGGCTACTAATGATTTTTCAAAAAACTAAAGGAATTCATATCGAAGGTCGTAAAGGAATGTCT
>CAZZPD010000155.1:0-2589 GCA_964655885.1 uncultured Candidatus Izemoplasmatales bacterium
AAAGAAGAAAAAAATCAAATTAGTCATAGAGGCAGAGCAATGGCAAAATTGGTAGAGGATTTAAAAAATGAAACTATTAGTATTCAGTGATAATCATCGAGATCGAAATGGAGTTAAAATAGCACTAGGACAAAACCCTGGATTATTACATAATATTTCATTAGGCGACTCTGAAATGAAGGAATCTGAACTAACTGAAATGAATATATATGGGGTAAAGGGAAATTATCCATTTGAACCACATTTTCCAAACGATTTAACGATGGTTTTCAATGATCTAAAGGTTTATCTCACCCATGGTCACTTATACTCAGTTAAGCTTGGATTAACTAGACTATTGAATTATGCTAAATATAATGATGTAGATATTGTATTATTTGGTCATACTCATAATTATTTAATCAAGGAGATTGATGGAGTTATTTTTGTTAATCCAGGTTCATTATCAACAAATAAACTGTTTCACAATGCTACTTATGCTCTATTAGATATAGAAGATGATCATATAGAAGTATTAATAAAAAATATAAAAGGTAAAACTATAGAACAATACAAGAAAAACAGGTGAGTAAATGGATTTGTTTGCTAAGTTTGAAGAGTTAAAAAACCTAAAGAAGAATAATGATACTCTAGAAGAACTAAAAACGCTGCTATCAATGTCTAAAAAAGACAATGATATTGCATTATCGTTAGAGATTCTTCTTTATTTGGTTGAAACTATGCGATATCTTAGACAACACCAGGAAACTATTGATATTTTAGAAAATGAAATAAGTTCTGATTTTTTCTCTAAAAAAGAAGATAGATTAATAGTTATTGATGAACTGATAAAAATCTTACTAAGAACGGAAGACTTTATTAAACTAGAATCAGTACTGTTTAATCGCGAAAGATTTTTAACAAACGAACATCAAAAAGTAATGCAAAAGTTTTATTATGCTGTCTGTTACGAAGGTATGGAAGAGTATAAAAAAGCTATTAGTAGTCTAAAAAGCATCAAAGATACAATCTCAGCTAGCAATCTTGTTTCTAAATACTTAAAACTATCTATGCTATATTTAAAAGAGAATGATATAAGTTTAGCCAGACAAAATTTTAATCATGCAATAAAATTTGATTATCAAAAGAAGAATCCTATATTCCAGCTCGCTGAATCAGACATTCTTTACCATGAACAAGACTATAATAATTCACTAGTCAAATATCAAGAGTATTTTATTAAATCAAAAAATAAAAAAAGATATTTAGATCGTTATATCCTAATTAATATAAAACTTAATAAACTTGATGAAGCTTGGCGATTTTATAAAGAGTATTTATCAAGCATGAAAACAGTGCTATCAAAGAACTATCGATTGATATTCTATCAAGCAAGTTTGAAATTAGCAGAATTATTAAATAACAAACCTGAAATAGACAAATTAAATTATCTAATCAATGAATTAGAGCCTGAAGCTCCTATTCTAAATCGATTTGATAGTGTTTATCGCTTATTATCAATTGCCTTCAATGACAAGAAGTTTTCTAAGGAAAGAGATATAGTTTTAAATCTCTTTAAAGCGATTGATTCTTTATACAATTTTCAAAAAATGATATATGTTCTTCCTAAAGAAAACTCAGTTGAAATTTATCATTATTCAAAAGGTCTATTATTAGAAAAAGAAATGAATGTTCTAAATCTTACCGATACAATTTTAGAAAGAGTCATCGATCACAAGTCGCTTAATGATTTATATACATATGATGATATCATTAGTTTTAATCGTTCAATTTATAAAACAGTAGAGACTAAATATATATTCGCTAATAGTATTAATAGAGAGCTTGTTACTGGGTATTTTGTTGTTTATAGTAAAGATATTGATAATTTTGATTTTCAACAAAAACTAATTCTATTAGCTACTGAAATATTAAAGAAACAGTTGAATGATTTTGATAATAATAGTTTAAATAATGAAATGCTAGATAGTTATTCTATGTTGATTGATTTAACTGAACTAGGTTTAATTAAAATAGATAATAATATTATCCACTTCTTAAATAATAACGCTAAAAACATCATTGGGTTAACTAGTGATTATTTAGCATTTGAGGAGTTTCAAAACTTATTAGCTGTTAACTTATTTATCGATGATTTCTTGTATTCTAATCGTTTAACAATTAAATTGAAACAGGATGAAGATATAAAAGAAGTTGAAGCATATATAGTAAAAGGAGAATTTACTATATTTGCCTTAATTAAAGCAAATAAAGAGTATAAGTTAGATACTAAAGCTACACAACTTATCAATATTAAAAATATCGATCAGATGCTAGAAGATAATCGAACAATAGCTTCTAAAACTATAATTCTCTTTGATATAAGAAATTATATAGATTTTCTTAAAGATTATGATTATCTAAATTATCAAAAAATACTTTATAGATTGGTTGAGGAGTTGAAACTAACCTCAAAGAATCATTTAGATGATATCTATTTAGAATCCTTTAACCTTATTTATTTAGTTTTAAATACTATTGATAAACGCGTAATTAAGCGTATTTCTGAACAAATTATCAGAGATTTTAGTGAGTATGATTTGCGAATAG
>CAZZPD010000156.1:0-2536 GCA_964655885.1 uncultured Candidatus Izemoplasmatales bacterium
GATACATACATTACATTGGAGCATGCCTGTAGAGTAGTTGTATTAGAAGTAATGAGTAAAAAACAATTATGTGTTGCTCATATCTAAAAGAAAGAAGTTTTAAGTACATATTATCTAAAAAGTTGTAACCTAGGATCGGGAGAAAAAAAGACCCTGGATGTTATGTGGGGTTCCACATAATAAGTTTGATGAATTTTTTTTGAATAAGTGCGATATGATGAGCCGTATCATAAATAATTCCAACTTAAGACATGCAGGTTATAACAAAGACGTTAAGTTGATATTTTAATTTTTTATATTCGAGATGTTTTATCCTATAACTATATTCTTGATATACAAGTATATTTGATATAATAATGAAATATATTTACTTACTTGGTATAATGATTAATAGAAACTAATTTAAAACAGTATATTGGAGGAAGAGATGAAAAAAATACTAATAGTGGGACTTGTTCTTATAAGCTTGTTTTTGAGTGGATGTGATGTTACTGATTATAACAACGATCCAGATCAAGATTTATTAATGTTGTGGAATATTAATGAGCAATTTCCATTTAAAGCAGGTGTAAGTTTTAAAATTGGAGAAATAAATAATGTATCATCTATAGAAATACCAGAAGCTTATATACCAGCAAAAGATAAATTTGTAAGTGAAGACTTAGATTATAGTTTAGAGGGTATAGATTTAAATAAACTTGGGCATTACGTTATTGAAGTTAATTATACTGATAAAGAAGGTAATGTTTATTATCCTCTTGATTTTAATGTGGATATAGTACAAGAATTACCTAGTATGATGGGCAACTTACCCGAGATAACTGAAGGTGAGAATGTGGTATTTTCATTTATGATATTGAATCCTGATGATATTTATGTTCAAGTTTTATTGATGGATGAAAACCAAGAAATATTTGACTTTTCAGATAGTTATACTTCAAGAGATGCGATTGACACATATGAATTATCCATACCGAACACTTCTAAATCTAATAAATATGTTTCAGTTATGATTTTTGAAGATGAGGTTGGGAGTAGTGTAATTGAGTTTGACAATGGTATTACTTCAAATATAGAAAATCAACTAGCTCTGTATGTTTTAAATTTTGATGGAGTGGGGAACTAGTCATGAAAAGAATATCTATTATACTCACTGTAATGCTTATTTTTTTGTTGTCCTCATGTGATTCACCATTATTTGGACGTAGGGAAAGTTATGCTTGGTTTACAAAAAAAATTGAAGAACTTAAAGCAGAAGAAAGTATTACCGTTGATGTTCATATCGAAATAAATAATGTCTTACTTAATTTAAACACAGAAGGTATACCTGATTATGAGTACTATGATTATCGGTATAAATTCGATGGAGCTAAAGTGCATTTTGTGACTGACAATATCTATTATGACGGCACATTACCTTTGCAGAATATTGATGCTCTTGTAGTCGAAATAGATGGAGAACATATTGGCTATACTAATCTGAATTTGCTTAATATTGGTGTTGTCCAAAAATTAGGGTGGTTTGGTATTAGTCCTGAAGATACTGATCCAGATAATTGGGAGGAAGTAGATGATGGATACCTTTACTCTGATTACTTCCAAGAAATACATTATCATACTAATCCTGATGGAGAAATCGAAAAAATAACTATTAACTACTCAGATATCTATATTATAGAATTAAGTTTTTCTAATATTGGTAAGACAAATATAGTAATACCAGATTATTTATTAAGGGATTATTATATTGAGTATCTAGAGCAAAATGGAGAGGGAATTCAATATGTTGATTACTTTTACGCAAGAACACAACAATTTGATACTTATGAAGAAAAATTGTTTGCTAAAAATGAAGCTTTGTTACTATTTCCTCAAGCTACAATTATGGACAAAATAGCACCATTAAAGCACCTATATAGTAGTGAAGAGTGATGGCGACTAAAGAGTAGATTAAAAGTACGATAACCTTTAAAGACCTAAGTATAAATTAATAAAGAAAGATGTTAGTCCAAAAATCATGACGACTATGAAGGATATTAAGTTGAGTCTGGAAAAGATCTCATTTAAAGCTGAATTGACAGTTCAGGATGAAAACGATATACAAACAGATTATTATTTAAGCGCTACATTCGATATGTTAGAAAAAAAATTCAAGAATTTCAATATTAAAATTTCAAGTTGATAATATAGATAATTCTATTATTACTTTTTCCATATCAAGTTGCAATTAAAATTGTTACAGCGAGTTGTATCATAAATAATCATCGCTAATTAACAAACGATATTTTTAAGCCCATTTGGGCTTTTCTTTTTAACTTTCTTTGAGACAAAATAATTTTAAAATGTTATATTTAAAAATGAAATATATTATGATACAATACACATATAGATAAAATCAGTAGCATTATCAAAAATCTATTATAATTAGATATAATTTACCTAAAATATTTTATAACTGGAGGGAGCAAAATGAGTAAATATGGAATTGTTGCTGTGAAAGCAGTTAAAAATCTAGCTAAATTTGGAGGAGATCCTA